>CAJJCQ010000045.1 GCA_905182725.1 uncultured Candidatus Poseidoniales archaeon | reverse complement strand
CGCTCATGGAGTGCAAGAACAGAAGGTGCAGCAGGCGCGGTATCTTCGAGTGCAACTTTGAGGTAAGCGGCATGGCGAGCATCTGATTCTTCAGCCATCAGTTGTGTGTCAATCGCCGGAGGCTGATACAAATCATCTCCAATTTCTGGCAGTTCAGAATACAAGTCGATTCCACCATAATCAGTGTCACTGTAAACGGTGTCTACCGCTGAAGTGACCAGACGGGCTGCAAGATCTTCGACGTTTTCACGTACATCAGGAGCCAACTGTTCCAGAGCATCCATTTGGTTTGAAAGGAGTGCTGTTACATCCTCACCATCGAGTAAACTTTGGCCCGATTGAAGGGCGAGAGCGACCAAATCGAAGTTTGCTTTGGTTGATCGCCAGCCAACAGTATCTTGTAAGACCATGCTCGCAAGTTGTCCATCATTCATCATGAGACCCTTTTTCTGAGCCAAATTCCGAGCATACAATACCATGCTAGCGGATTTTGGCGTATTGAGGTGTACCGAGGCAGCATGACGAGTTAACTCCCACAAACGCGATGCTGGCCAAACATCCGGTTCAGAATTGGAAGAGAGAATGACATGAACACCCATGTTGAGGGCATAATCGAGCATTGTACCAAGTTCATGTGCCAATTCGGGATTCTTGGCATGCTCATGGAGGTCGTCAATGGCAAGTAATCGTGCGTTCACCAGCGTATCTTGCCAACCTTCAGGTAACCGTTCAAGACCAGATAAATCAGCTGTTGAGAGAAGGTATACATTCCCTTCTTGGCGGCGCAGAACTGCCTGTGCAGTAGCATGAAGGAGATGAGAGCGTCCAGTTTCTGAAGGTCCAATGAACATGAGGGGATTGAGTGAACCTCCTGGTGAATCAACAACGGCTTCAGCCGCTTGGGTAGCGCGAAAGTTTTCGTCGGTGATGAACCATTGCTTGAAACTCATACGAGTCTCTGGTCGCAAACGTGGAGGCCATGCACCTTCTATTGGGACAATGACATCATGATGGAAGGGCGAATCGGTATCGACGGGGGCTAACTCCGGTGGTAAGGTGACAGATACACGGCCTCGCTGGTCGTCGAGAATACGTTCCCAAACAGGACGTCCATCCTCTTCCATTCCAAAATAACCGTCTTCAGTCTCTTCGGTACCTTGTTCAATTTGCTCATAGGTCCGTTGGCGTAAAGATCGAATGCGTCGGGCAGCGATATCTGCGAGAGAATCTCCATTCGTTGTGAGGTCGAGTGCGGGCCTTCTGCGTTTACTCTCTTTCCCTAATACTTTGTCAGCAACGACATCAAATGTCGGTCGCTCGACAATACCGGTTCGTTGTAGAAGCGTTCCTTGGCGTTGGTCTTGAACGCTCTGTTTGCCAATCAATCGATTCATTTTCGAAAGGGATGGTGGTGATTCTTTGTTCGAATGAATAGTGATTTTGTGGAGTCCTGTTCCAGTTTCATTGAGTTGCTGTTTTGCCAACTTCAATGCCAGAGCCAACTTTTCACGTCGGGCGTTCATTTCTTAGCACCTTCCAATTCCTTTCTCAATCGTTCTCTGTCTTCGACTTCCCACACGCTGAGTTTCATTTCAATCGGAGATTCCGTTTGTTGCCGTGAGGCAGATTCGCGAATCGCATCTTGTGACTGCGATGGACTTGTCACACCTGGTCGTGCCAGTAATGGTGTGAGTTTCGTGTGCGTATTGATTGGTTGACGCCCATTTATAGCTTCAAGTGGGCGTGTTGGGAGTGGAGTTTCTGGTAGATTCAATTCTTGTCGATTGATTTTCTGTCGAGTCGCATCATTGAGTGATGAATCACTCTTGGCAGAGGATTTCAAACGCATACTTTCGACCGCTTTCTTTTGTCGTTCATCGTAATCCTCAAGAGAATTCGAAAAAGAGTTCTTCGGTGTTCTGGTTGAACTTCGAATATCAATCAATTCTTTTGCATCATGCGCATTTGCGGCAGCCGCTTGGATGCCTTGTTGATTACGGGGGGTTGTTCGAGCCGCAGTGGTTTTACTCCGCCGTCGAATTCGTTGTGCTTTTCGTGGTTGATTGCTGATTGCTTCTCTCTCCTTACGAGATGCGTGAGTTGACTTAACGGGTACTTTATCTGGCTTATTTGAAGTTGGTTCGAGAACTTGTTTCTGAGATTCATTTGCGTGTTTGTGGTTCAGATTGGTCGTTACGTCAGGGAGAATCTCAACTTGATTCGATTGGCTCAATGTTTCTATGGAATCTGGTTCCAAGTATACGTCGATGTCTTTGAGAGGTTGTGCCTCTGGTGTTGCCCATTCACGAGCGACGGTATTCAGTGATTCAGTTGCGGCTTGCATGTCTTCAGAATCGGGTGACTCAAGTCCGCCTTCCATCGTTCCAAAGACCGTCGATTGTGGTGGTATTGCGCCAGATTCTGAAGGTGAAATCGCCAGTTGTAATTGTTGTTCAATCCATTGACGTTCTTCTTCACTTGGTGGAGCACAGAGTGGATGGTCGAGAATAAGGTCGGGTTCGAGGTTCCAGTGCTCAAGAACCGATGGCTCAAGGTCAGCCATGTAACGTGACAAATGTTGCCGAGTTGTCATTGGGAAAGCATTGAAATCGCCTGTAGCCAAAAACAAATGGTCCTCAAGACGCACACCATCGACAATGTCGCGCAGGAAATTAACGATACGGTCATCTCCATGGAGGCTTGAGAGGTATTCAATTCCCTCTAGGACAACAACAGCTCGTAGATTCTCCCAAAGAAAAGCATCTATTTTCCTGCGGATATTTTCCAATGTTGGTTCAGTCGAGCGCACATCACCATTTTGCGACAACCATGAACTGGAGGCAATTGGAATGTTGTGGTTGACATTGAGAGCTTCGATTTCATGCCGTGCCAGTACAAATAATGGGCGTCCATGAACCGCAAGATGTCCTGCCAGATCAAACATTGGCGCTGGATCTTTCGAGTCAAAGAAGTAGGCATCTCCTGGCCGTAACATTTTCTCAATTCCATCAAAGCGTTGCATCATTGCTTTGCTCCGTTGTCGAATTGCTTCTGGCGCTTCAACCATGACCTCGAGTTCTGGCAAGCGTTCTTGACGTCTCCAACTGCTTGTTCTCAATTTTGATTTCGACCACCATTGGTGGTCACCATCTGTTTGTTGCTTTTGTTCATCTATCTGGAAGTGTGCTTCAGGGTGAAGATTGAGAATTTGGTTGAGGTCGGAAGACGGCAGTTCGTGAATCGCCAATAAAGCATCAACAAGTGCAGCATCACTTTCAATATCTAATAACGCTTCAAGGGACATGGATATTGCATCTGCTTCATGCAACGCTAACATCGGTTTTCCTTCACGGAACACAATGAGCCCAATACGAGGCATTTTCTCTTTTGGCCGGCGCTCGATTCGGATGTAACCAGAGGTGCCGAGTCGTGCGATATCCATCGACAGTATGCGCAGTGATTCCGGTCCGCCGCGGCGAACTTCTGTAACATCTCCTTGCGGCAGTTCCACCATCTTCTCTCACCCCTTTGGGGTGATGCTTACGAGACACTTCTTGAAGGGTGCGGCTGGTTTGAACTTAGAATGGTCCTTTCTTCAATCTGCATCTTGGGCCGACTGCTTTTTTCCTTCGCACTTTTCTCCATCACCGTGAAGTTGAAAGACAACGAGTCGATGGTCAATTATGGGCGAGGTGCGGGGTGAATTGTCAATCGAAATGCGCCGCTTCAATTCCTTAGAGGTCGCTCGTCCCTTTCTGTACAAATTCCTTGGAATATTCATCACCTATGAACTGTTTATTGTAGGGTTGCTGTACTTTCTTTTCTCTCTTCAAGCTGGTCTTCTTGCAACTCTTCTGGTCATCTTTCTCGGCAGTTTTGGTGCTTTTTCCATCTATCAAAATTCACCCCTACTGCGAGTTCCATTAGCAGTCAACCTCAATCATCCATTCATGGGTGACTTAGAACTCGGAACGGCAATGGTCATGGTGCGATTTTCAGATGGCACTTGGGGTGATGTGGGTGAAGGAAGAGTTCGATTAACTGTTGATGAATTACTCGGTGGAACTTTACTCATTCGTGATGATGACACGTATGGAGTCATTGGCCATTTCAGCGCCTTACATGAAACTCATCCAACGCTCAAACGCTATGTGATGCTCATCAACCAAGCAATTGCTTTACGTGATGCAGTAAATGGTGATGAAGATTTGATTGAAACTGCACGCGAGCGAGAACAAATTGAATCCGGCTTGCTTGAACGTTCATGGCTTGAAGGACAAGAGTCGATTGAAATCGAACCCGAAGGTTTGTTACATAAACTACGTCGAGAATAGAGATGTTTCATCTCTTTTCAAGCCTTTACATTGAAAGCCTCAACCTCTACCGCAGAACGTGGAATCTTCAGCGCGATGGCAAGGTCACCTTGAGGCGCTCAATCCAAAAGAGCGTGACACACTCTTAGGAACCTCACTTTCGCGTCGGTTCACTCAATTGCCACTTTGGCTTTCTCATCCCTCAAATATTTCTGCGTTTTATGGACTTTTAGTATCGCTTGCATTGCTGCTTCCTTACCGATTTGCCCAAGCATCAGAAAGTTGGTTTACGAATTGGGTTTTTCATTCTGCATTAATTATGGTCGCTTGTCTTCTTTTAGGCATGCTCTCTCTGATCATTGTAAGTCTCTCAAAGCGATTCCCAGTGACTCCACCTCGAATCATTCTCTATCCAATGCCGTTTGTAGGATTTGGTTTATTGACGATTTCTCATACTGGGATGTTCGATTTACCATCATACCTCTACATGTTCTTATTGTTGCTTCCAGGTCCGATGTATGTGCATCTTTCATGGGCACCTCGCTGGCGCCTCTTGTGCCAGTTAGAAGACGGAATAAACCCCTTTGAAGGTCATGAGATGAAACACTACTATGAAGATTCAAACTTTGTAGAAAAAATCGCTGATGGTGATGAAGAATTGCTTTCAGTCGTCAATGCACTTGAAGACGAGTGAGTTCAGATCAAGTCAAGTGTTGGTCCAACTTTTTCGAACAAGCGGAGCACTTCATCCAAATCTTCTCGTGTAAGTCCAGCTGACATTTGTGTTCGAATCCGGGCCTTATCTCGAGCAACCATTGGAAATACAATTGCTCCAGCCATGACACCTTCGTTAGCAAGTGCTTTGGTCATGGCTTTAGCGACGCTTGATTCTCCACACATCACAGGAATAATTGGTGTCACTGAGTTGCCGGTGTCGAATCCAAGTGATTGCAATTCTTTACGGAAGTAGTTGGTGTTGTCCCAAAGTCGAGCATGATGTTCCGGTTCATCCATCAATACTTCGATGGCTGCTTTTTGAGCTGCTGCAACACCTGGGGGTTGTGAGCCAGAAAGAAGCCATGAGCGTGAATGATTCAATGCGTGGGTACGAGTCATTTCGGTACCGGCTAGAATTCCACCTTGAACGCCGAGGGCTTTGGAAAACGAGCCTGTTTCAAAGTCAACTTTGCCTTGAAGGTTGAAATGAGCAACAATGCCTGCTCCCTTGTCACCAAGTACACCTTCTCCATGGCAATCATCAACATAGACCATTGCGCCATATTCTTCTGCCAATTTGGTCACTACATCCAGTGGAGCAATATCTCCATCCATTGAACACACACCATCGGTAATGATGAGTTTTCGTTCAGCACTTTCGTGGGCTTGAAGAACTGCTTCCAATTCTCCCATGTCATTGTGAGCATAGACGCCTCGACTTGCCTTGGTTAAACGGACGCCATCGATAATGGAGCCATGGTTCAGCGAATCACTGATGATCACATCTTGAGGGCCAGTCACTAGGGTTGGGATGAGCCCAACATTGACGGTATATCCTGCAGAATAGATGAGAGATGCTTCAACACCTTTGAATTCAGCAACTTTTCGTTCTGCTTCCAAATGGATGTCCATGGTTCCCGCAATAGCACGAACACTACCGCTGCCAGCACCGTATTTCATCGTCGCATCAAGCATGGCTTGCTTGACTTTTGGATGGGTCGTGAGGTTCAGATAATTGTTTGCTGAGAGCATGATTGTTGGCTTACCGTTCATTTGGCACCGAGGCTGATTTGGGCCTTCGAGTGTTGGCGGTTCCCAGAGAAGAGACTTCTCAGATAATTCATCAAATCGAGTTTTCATCCATGTCATGTCACCCGGCATATGCTCTCCCCAACTCAACGCACTGGTTCACCGTTCAAGTTCTTTCGGGCTGGTGGGGATGAAAACACCTGTGAACAACCATGCACTCAAAAAGGAGTTCGTTTTGGCCATGGTATGCGTCTGACTGGAACAGTGAGCAGTGGCTTGGGTCGAGCGCACATCTTCATGGCACAGCCACATTACCAAGAACAATTCAAGCACTTGCTTGGAGGAACTGCTTGGCCAGGAACATTGAATCTCTCAATTCAGGGTCAAGATTTGATTAATTATATCGCATTGCGGAAGAAATCAGGTATTGATACACTGGATGCATCTGATGATGATCGTTCGGCTGCGTCAGTACTTGATGTTTCAATGTACGATGCTAACCGAATCCGTGGATTTTTACGCGATGGAGTCTCTTTTGGTGGCGCAACTGCCTTTTTAGCCGTCTTAGAATACAATGGCGAAACTGTTGAATGTGCCATGCTTATTCCTGACTTGACACGCCACACAGATGTGGTCGAAGTGATTGCATGTGCCTTTTTGCGTGAAAAGCTCTCACTTGAAGACGAACATATCGTTCAGATTGTTGTCAAGTGATGGTCGTGTGTTTTACGATTGGTAATTCGCCAATTTCTGCCCATTCTTGATACAAGAGGTTCTTGAGTTCATGTCGGGCACCTTCTCTCCAACGTTTTCTCATCGTTCGTTCGACAGCAGGTCCTGATGGTGGTGCGGTAAGTGAAGTCACTTCAGATACAGTCACTGGCAAAGGCACTTCGTCCCAATCGACTCCCCACAGAATGAGCCAGTCTGGTGGTGCAACACCAAAATCCGCTTCGATTTCTGGCTGTTGAATCGCTTGAAGTACATCATCTGGTTCAAGGTCGCCGATACACATTCGGTGCAAGGCCATTGCCGTTCGCCTGACTTGATTCCAAAGAAACGCCTCTCCTATAATCTCAAAACCAATTGTTCGACCATCGACAATCCATGGTGTGCATGAAAGTATTGTTCTCATCGGGTTTTTCCCCTCTTCTAAACGAGCAAAATTCGTGGCATTGTAGGTTCCTTCAAACATCTTCAACCATTCGACAAATTGTTCACCGGGATCTTTCCAAAACTCGATTCCCTCAAGCCGATAGCGATACACTCTATGATTGGCCATCCGTGGATTCCAATGTTCATCTATTTCACGAACATCAAGAAAGGCAATGTCTTTCGGTAATCGGTCATCCAAAGCTCGAATCATTTTCCTGGGTGTTAATGCATCCCAAAGTTCTCGTTCAATACGGACTACGCCGCCATTGAGGCGTACATGGACTCCAGCATCTGTTCGGCTTGAAAGTACGAGGTTGTGCTCAGTACTCGAGGAGTCTAACCAATTGAGGCTGCGAAATACTCGAATCAGTTCACCTTGAACTGTTTTGACATCGGGTTGAATCTGACTTCCGTGGTATGCATCACCGAGGTAGCCAATACGAAAGGCGAGGCGAACGCTCTGGTCCGCCATACGTCCACCTCAATCTTCACTTTGTAGCGTTTCAACTGCGTCTTCAGGGGAATATCCTAACCCGCCTATCGACCAGATGAGTGCTTGCTTCAACCATGGTTGAACCATTGGATTCTTACGACTTGGGTCCATTACTTCGATTGCATCGACGATGTTTCGACTTGCGGTAAAGAGTATTTCATCGACTGGAATGTCTTCAAGCTCAAGACGGCGAGCATAGCGCTGGAATTCTTTCACTGCGACAGGTATACGGCGGCATTCGAGTGCAAAAGTTGCGAAATCACCAATGTATTCCATGTTCTCTTCATCCATCTGCATGGCTTTTTTGTAAGCCATCATGATTTTGCCACCAGGAATGACATCTTCTTGTGCTTCTGAATTTTTCATGTTTGCAAACTCTGCAAACATATGGTGGACTTCAGCATTGGTTTTGTGAATCCCCATCATTTCATCCAGATCTGCAAGAGCACCATCAAGGTCTCCACTGCGTAGTTTTTCGATTGGTCCTTGGAGTATTTCTTCATTGCTCATAGTATCGCCTCTATCTCTACGCGGTTGTATTCAGTTTTTGAAACCCTCGTTGGTTCAATTAGGAATCAGTTGTCCTCATTCGTGGCGACAATTGTGTCCTTCAAGTCTCGCAAAAGGTTTGATTGACTGTGTTCCTTATGTTTTTCATTAAGAAGAGCTTTTGCTTTTTCCCAGTTGCGAATGTTGTACATGCAGTGTTTTGGATCTGGACGGACAACTCGAATGGTTCGCTGATAGGTAAGGAGTCCAATGATTGAACGAAGGATACCCTTGCCAGCCTTTTCTGCTGCGGAGTCGCCTTCTCTTTCGGTAGTTCCAGGTATAGCACCAGCAAGTCCTGGGCCTGTGCTCTCCTCCACAATTCCAACACCGGAATCGGTGAGGATTGTTACGGTTGCAAAACCAAAGATTGTACCAACTGGTGAGCGTTCAACCATGACTTCCGAAATACGATCGAAGAGGATTCGACGATGTGAACGAGAAAGTAAGAAACTGTGTTCGAAAATAACTGCGTCCGAGGTGACTGCGTAGTTGAAACTACGCTGGTAGTAGAATGTTAAAGCCATGAATATTCCAACATAGCCCAATCCGAAGAGAACATAATTGTAACTGTCAAGTGGAATAAAGTTACCAATAGGCTCATCCATCCAAAGGTCAGTAATCCAAAACAGTACGTCATCCAATTGAATGACGACTGGAGTTAAAGAAACAATGAGAAGTCCAATCGTGACCCATCGTCCAGATGTCGATGCATTCATCAAACGGTTCATCCAAGTGATGAACAGCATGACAAAGACAAAACCAAACGGCCACTCTTCGCCACCAGTCACCTCAACGAGGGTCAATGTAATCTTTATGAATCCACTCGAGTCTTCTGACGAGAGTGAATTGGCATTGTCGAATACAAAGTGAATTGCAAGGACCAGTATTCCAAGCAAATATAGGCCAAGGAAAGCAAAAGTGCTTGGACGCTTTGTCAACAATACTTCTTCTCCAGCGATCAACCGGAAGGACTTTGCTAAGCGTGCTTGTTCAGCCTCTTGCTTTGCTTCATTTGTTGTATGAATCTCTGGTTTTGATTCTTCTGGGGCATCGGATTCTTCGCTCATAGCAATCTCTCCTCCGTCTTGTCTAGCACTCCTCGCACATAATACCTTGCACGGTACAGCATCCAAACGGTAGTGTAAAGATTACCTTTCCAGTTGCGGTTAGTGCAACAATCCCCATGAATGTTCAGCATTTCCTCTCGCCCATTCATAATCGGATTCCTTACGTGTTCCAAATTCATCTTGAATCCGAAGGTACTTCATTTCAAGAGGGTATTCATTGTAGGTGAGGTGAGATCTCAGCCCTCCCCGTGTTGGTTGATCAAAGGTCCAATGTGCTCGCTCAATTGCCTGCACGCGAAGTTCGATGGTTGTACGACCATTCCACATTTTGATTTCAAAAAGAGGCAACGGTGCTCCAGGACTTTGGCCATGCTCACCCTCGGTTAAATCAGAGGACATTTTACGGACCAGTACTTTGGTAAAACGTTCAGTACGTTTGTTGATTGGGTCGTGAAACAAACCGCCCTGTGAAAGTCCAAGATGACCGGTATCACGTCGTTTCCAAGGTCGATTATCACGGGCACTGACCGTAAAGGATACGTGAGGGAGGAACCAATCGATGTACGTCCCATCGTTGAGATGGAGCATGCCCCAATACCAAGGGACTGAAGGGGCCTGGACACATACTTTCTGGAAATACGCAGTACCTGATACTTCTTCGTCATCTAATTTCCCATGGACACGGGTTCCGTGCAAACGGAGAATGTCGTAGCCCATATTTGCGGCGTAACTCGCACTCGCTTGACGGGCAGTAGATAATGCAGAATTCCAAGGGGTGAGTTGCAGATCAAACTTTTTTGGAACTTGAGGATGAGACGCATCTTTATCGGTCGTTAATTGAATCCAAAAAGAACTCAAATCACTCTTCAGTCCCATCGAAAGGTCTTCTTTCAAAAGTGGTACAACTGCGCCACCTCCTCGGCCGGCATGAGGTGATTTTTGAGGCCAACTCGAGTGGGTATCTGGGAGTGAAATGATACGGCAGATCTGCTGAATAACAGGTTCGTGCATTTGCTTTCCATCGAACCACCATGCACAAACCATTCCATCCAAGGCCATCGCCTTTTCATCATCAAATCCCGGTCTTCCCTCTGGCGTCCATGGCATTCCATTGACCTCGACCAGAGCGTTATCTTTGGTTGACCAGAGTACCATCAGTTGACGACCACTCGGCCGTCCTTCCGGGTCATCAAGCATGACTAACCACCACCACCAATCCCATGTGAGGTGATTGAGAGGTGGGCGTTCTTGCAGAGTCCAAAGTTTGGAAAGGTCTCCGGCGAAACTTGTCATTTCTGACATTATTGAATCTCCTTGCCCTTGAATAATGCCCCACCAATAAACCAGAATATTATTGCCTGGAACAACAAGACCAACGTAGCAATGATGGCGCCTAAGAACGGTGATAGGCCGAGACCAGGTTTTGATGAAAAGAAATCGAGAGGTGCGGAACCTTCGAGTGATGAATCAAAGCTCCATCCCCCATCTCCACCGCCGCCCCAGTTGCCCATGAGGATGAACAAATCGATATTTGGCCAAACTAACATTGCGGCAGAATCAACAATCATTAGTGCCCATCCGATGACCGAAAACCTCAGTAAAAAAGCATCAGGTGCACCCATCGAAAGTAATGCCATACCCAGTTCCCATGCTGCAAATGGTATGGCGAGAATAATTCCGTATTTCCAGAGAACTCCAAGTGCATTGAATAACATTCCATACACGAGTGTTGCCATCATTGTTGCAAAGATGATTGCCATCCACACGCCAAGATCTGCAAATCTGAAGAAGGCATCACCTGAGCCTACAAATCCCGAAATAAGTGCTCCCAGTATACCAAGGACAATGACATACGGCCAAACTATGCCGAGGTATCCCAGTGTACGGTAGAGGAATACTTCTGAACGAGCAATTGGTTTTGCGAGCATGAAATGCATTGTTCCCGAAGTCATTTCATCACGAATAAGGCCAGTTGCCATGAACAGGGGCAAGAAGATCCCCAGGAGCAGTACAAAGCCTAATTTCCCGATCGAGAGAACAAATGCCAAGTGAATTGCTTCACGTGAATATGCATCTTCATCGGGGTCTTCATCAACGCCAGAGTCTGCAGAAACAAAGGTGTATACATTGCCATCTGAAGATTTAAAATATTCGACAATAATGTCACATGGTATGCCGTTATTATTGGTATCTTTTTGTGAACTCGTTTTGTTTGAGTTCAAACAGTCACCATCATCATCGATACCGGTTGTTTGGGTTCCGAGTTTGGAAGTAATGTCCCAGTCAAAGTCATCTTCATTGATGTACATCGAAGCCGGTTCAGGTTCAATTGGAGTGTCAAATAATCCGGGGTGAGATTCACTATCCCAAGGGTCAGTGCCTAAACGAATTTCTTGACCCTTTGGATATCCATCGTTATCATAATCAGTCGAATCACCATCATTATCAATCGATTCAAATTCAGAACCCATGACATCGATATAGATTAAGAAAATCAAAGCCAATGCAGTGAAGCCAACACCAAGTACAACCCAAGTGGAGGTCTTTGTTCGATATTGACGTAGAGTGAATTCGACAATGGCCGACGCCTTACGGTCAAAGGCACGGTATATTGTGTCCGGCTTGGTAGCCATCAGATTCCGCCTCCTGAAGTCAAGTAGCCCAAAATGGAAGCCAAATCATCATCTGGATTGTCGATGGTTGACACTTTGTGGTTATTATCGACGATAATCCGAGGGAGTTGTGAATGAATTGCTCCCAAATTATGAGTTTGAATCGAGAGGTTTTTGCCATCCGGGAACGAGATTCCAAACACTTCATCGATGTCAATGACATCTTTTGCTAATTGCTTTGGATTATCCGATTGAATGGAGATTCGGTGAGGGATTTTATCGAGGCGTTCTCGAATTGAATGAAGATTGCCTAAAGCAAGCAACCTTCCTTGATGCAGAATCACAATCTGTTCAGTAATGCGTTCGATTTCTTGTAAGATGTGGCTGCTGACCAGTACTGTTCGTCCCATACGCCCAAGTTCTCGAATAACATTCATGATTGTGGTTCGAGCAAGAGGGTCGCAACCTTGGAGCGGTTCATCAAGAATAATCAAGTCGGGGTCATTTACCAAGGCATGGGCAATCTTCGCTCGTTGGCGCATGCCTTTGGAATATTGTCCAATTTTCTTGTGGGCAACATCGGTTAAACCGACAAATTCCAAGACTCTGTTCGCCTCAATACTTGCTTCATCACGGGTCAGGCCATTGAGTCGAGCAAAGGTGGAAACAAACCCATGACCTGTCATCCAATCATACATATTTTCATGTTCAGGAACAAAACCCACACGAGCATAGGGGGCTGGATTTTTCCATGGGTCAGTGCCGAATAATTTGATGGACCCTTGACTTGGTTTGAGTTTACCCATGAGTAAATTAAACAAAGTCGATTTTCCTGCTCCATTCATGCCAAGAACACCTGTAACGCCACCGTTCAATGCCAAAGTAATATTGGACAAAGCAAAGATTCTCCCATAACTCTTGGATACATTCTCCAAAAGTATTGCTGGTGCAGTTACTTCCGGGACCCATTCCTTGGTTTGGGCCCTTCCTTGCTGATCAAAATCTGGAATCATTCTCGAGTCACCTCCATTGATGAAACGCGTGTGCTCAGGACATACAATGCGATTGCATTCATGGCTACAATTGACGCTAACGACCAAGTCCACGAGTATTGGTCATAGGTCGGTTGGGTTCCAATAATGGCTTGGCCAACATGGGCGAGACAATCGTAAGGTGAAATGAGATAAAGGATTTCACGATCGAAAAGGTTGGAGACGATAAAGGCCAAAACCTTCGTCCCAAGAACAATCGAAAGTAAGGCGATGCCTGGGAAGAATTTGCCTTTGGAAACACTGGATAAAGAAAGTCCGATGCTCGTGTATGTGAAAATGAGTAAAAGAGCGCTCAGTACAGTTGCAAGGAACATTGGGAAGGTATCAATAATCCAGGCCCATCCACGGCCCATCGTTGCTATTTCAGCAAAATAGTACAGCGCTAATGTCACCAATATGATCAATGCTTGAATAATGGCCACTGAAAGAAACTTCATTCCCACATAATCAAATCTGGTGATTGGACGTGAAAAGTAGAGTGCAGAGGTGCCATGTTGCCGGTCTTCGGAGATGACTCCACCGACAAGCAAGGCAGCCACAACCGGATAGTAGAGCATATTTCGAGGAAAGAATCCAAGCACATGGCCGTAGAGATTATCACGACTCACACCCCATATGGAATGCAGTCCCGAGTCGCCGATTAATCCTGAGAGCAAGGTCATGCCTACGTCCGAAAGTGAAGCAATAAAGACAACTAAGAGGTACAATCGAATTGGCATCCCCCAAGGTCGATGCCCTTTTTTGAACACGCCGAGTAAATGGTGGCGCAGAATCGCCCAATTACGCATCCAGCGAGGATTCAGTTCCCCGTTCCATTGTTTGTATTGTTGCTTGAAAATCTGTCCATCGGAGATCGGTGCTGGCGTGTCGGATACGGTAAGGTCTTCATCGCCTTCAGTCGAGCCCCAAGCGGCTTCTAATCGCACCTTTCCAGTAACGGGCGCTGCAGAATCATATCCATCTGGCAGATGCTCTATTGGAGGGGTACTCTGCGGAGTGATTGGTTGTGAGGTGAATGGGACTGCAGGTGGTGTGTTCTCTGGAAGGTTCACGCTGAACCACCTCCCATGTGTTCGGGTGCATCGACCTTACGGGCCAGAGACGGTGATGCTAACAAATCCTCACTTGATTTGACTTCATAGCCAAGATTCTCCATGATGGAAAGGAACAAATCTTCCAACGACGCTTCGTATTCATGCATTCGACGTATCTGGGCTCCAACATCAGCAGCACAGCGTAGAATCAATGACGTTGTATCTTCTTGTTCATGGAGAATGCGCATAACTCTCCCTTCTCTTCGAACATTCATACCACGTGAGATCATCAGTTCTTCAAGGCGTGAAGCTCCACCCCATACATGAATCTCAATTTCACGGTCAAAGCCTTTGAGGTCTTCAATACGACCTTGCGCAGCTAATTTGCCCTTATGTAAAAGGATAAAATTGTCACAGACTCGTTCGACGTCATCCATCAAATGTGAAGCCATGAGTACAGATCGATTCCCAGTTTTCACTGCGTTCGTGAGGGTTTCAATCATGTAATTACGGGCGGCGATATCAAGACCATTCGATGGTTCATCAGCAATAATCAATTCAGGGTCATGGACAAGGGCGCATGCAAGTTTAGTCGCCTGTTTCATTCCAGTCGAGTAACTTCCTATGTTCCGATAGCGTTGTTCTCCTAATCCCACGTACTGCAATGTTTCGTGTGCTCTGGCAAGTGCGACGGTTGGGTTCATGCCGAGCAATTCGCCAGAATACCGGACTTGGTGAATCGCTTCCATATCTGGATTCAAGCAGTCATACTCTGGCATGTATCCAATTCGTGAGCGAATTGCATCGCCTTGAGTACGAATGTCAAGTCCAAGGACCGTACCTTCTCCTTCAGTTGTTTGGATGAGGCCAAGGATTGTTTTCAAGAATGTAGATTTCCCTGCACCGTTCGGCCCGAGCAACCCCGTCGCCCCTTTGGGTACGGATAAATTGAGTTTATTCAAGGCTACATGTGGACCGTATGATTTGGTCAAATTTGTAGTTTTGATGATGAGGTCGTCTTGCAAAATCTACTCCCTCAAATTGAAGAGAGTAGAGACGCTCTTTGAAGTATACCTCGGTTTGATGAGGTTCTTACAAAATTCACAGGTTTATTCCGCCACGCGTTTTCACGGCTACACCCTTCTGGAAATGTTGCATATCGGCAAGAGTACCTTGTGCAATTCCGTGTCCAAGAAGTTCACCTTTTTCATTGACGATGAGACAGGTATCTCCTGGTGAAATCCAAGAGTCACATGCAAGAATAAATCCATGGAATACATTCCGACCTTGACGGACAAAAGGTTCTGCATCGTCATTAACGACAACCCAAGCAGGACCCTTCAAAAGATGACTTCCCCCCTCCTCTCTTTCAAAACTCAGAGGCATAGGGCTCTTTCGTAGGGCATGAATTTCCACAGCCCCCCCGGTAGTCAGTGAAAGCCCTCCATCAGTCAACCTTGGACTGACGATATGCGTTCCATTCGAAAGCATTGCATTTTTCACTCGACCTAATCGGTTGACTACGAAGGTCGAATCGGCCAAAAGTTTCTGAACATCATCATAGTTCATATTGAGAAGGAGGACCATTTTATCGGCGACATGACGTCGTTGCAGTCGAATCCGAGCTTCTTCTCGCTGTTCCTTTTCGAGGGGCTGAGCACTTGCGTCGGTATCCTTAATCCCTTCAAGAACGCCTGCTTCATGCAATGCGTTGAGGGCACGAGATTGAATGCCATCACCCAGTAAATCTACGAGAATTATTCGGCGTTCACCCATTCCTAATGTGTCGAGTTCTTCCCGCATTGCTGCGAGATTTGGTCGTCGTCGCCAAAGCCATTGTGGGCCGTCAATATGGGTGAACGGATTGAGGTCTTCAAGCGAGTATGGCAGTAAACCAATTGGAGTGTGAATCATCACTTCCAATCCTGGGCAATGATGTTCTAATCGTGGCATTAGGTCGCTTAAGCGTTCTCGCCAAGGCCCCGATGTACCGTAAGCAATGAGTACTTCATCAGCACCTTTTCCGCCTCTATTCTGCGGTTTCCAATGTTGCTTCAAAGCTTTCTTTGCAGCATTGATGTGCGGTCGAACATGTGTATCCTCCCCACCCCAAGGCTCACCACCTTTGCGCGGAGATTCTTGAGATTCAACGATCCAATTCCATGCATGTTCCCACTTACCAGCATTTTGGTCAAGGTCTCGGGCAGCATCACGGTCATCCAGAACAAGGTCTTCTAAGAATTGTAAGTTGAGTTTCTTATTGTGTGGGCTTGTAGAAATCCACAAAAACGCCTCTCTAAGAGCCGGATGTTGATGGCTACGGCGTTCAGCTAATCGCCAAATTGTTCCATCACGAATGGCTTGCTTGCATCGGTCGAGTTCTGATAAAGTTACTTCGAGGTTATAACGAGCCAACAGTGCAGTCTTCTCTTTTTTATTCAATCCACGAACTTCTGCTGGCGTACAAGCGGATACGCAAGGCATTCGTTCAGGCCATTCTGTCAACGTTTCAATTTTCTGTGTGCCCCATGGAGTCAACAAACGCCCATCCCGTGCAAAGAGTGCATAGGCAGCCGAATCGAAGAGATCGGCACCCAAGGCAATTGACATTGGGAACAACATTGGATGTCCACAACCGAACATATGGACCGGTCGGTTTGGTGGGAGATGTGGAAGCGAAGCCAACATTATTTTTGCATAATCTTTGTAGAGGTGGCGTTCCATGACGGGAACAATTCCACCGATTGGGTGAATGGCGAAATCGAATTGACTCATACCTTGGGCCGATTCTGTACGTAGATGCTTGAATAATCCTCCTTGAATTGGACCATTGAGCATTGTTGTGCCTGATGCTGCGATGCTTGCTGGAGCGCGTTCAATGGTTTCTTGAACGCATTTTGCCACCTGCGCTTCAGTCATGTCAGGACGAGAAAATACATCGAGCATGGTCGCAATGTCAACGCCAATACTTCGCTGAAATTCAACAATCTGTTCGACACCGACTTCAACATCTCCGTAGATGTAAGCCTGAAAAGTGCCGGAATCAGTCATCACGACTCCGGGATAATCCAAGAGTTTGTGAACGCCTTCTGCGATAGCGGCATCTTTGAGTCCTTCGTGTTTCCAAATGATGTATGAATTCGTAATAAGTGCGCTAATTCCGTATCGATCCCACATTTCACGAGGTTCAATGGTTTTGATGTTCGGATTGATGACTGGCAGTAGAGCTGGTGTTTCGAGAATACCGTGGGCAGTATGCAAGCGCCCTAACCGGGCACGGCCGTCTCGGGTTGTGATTTCAAACAAACCATTGTCGGCCTCACGGCATGGAACAGGATCCTCTCGACGGCCTTCAGTCCATGCTCCCATACTGTCGACCCTTTCCTTCGTCTCTTTCAACCCATCCGTTCAACTGATGGAAATAGTTCAAACAAATTCAACTGCACCGTGGGCGAGAATAAATTCCCGTCCTAATTCGTCAAAGGTGTCAAGAAGAGCGGATGAAAAACGTATTCGGAATATTTCTTTGTCCGCTTCAAGGTCGGTTTTCACGCCCTCGAGTGTTCCAGGTGCAGCGCCACATGAGAGGCAAGCACCGGTCAAATCCAATACGAGGTCGAGTTCTGAAACATCGCTTTCACCCCAGTCCAATGCAGAGACTGCAATCCCGCCTCCATGGCCATCGAGTGCTGCGCGGACATCACCTAAACGTGAAAGTAAAGCAGGGACAAAATCGCCTGTTCCGATGAACGGAAGTAACGAAGATGAACGAAGCCGTTCTTCTTCAACAGGGTCAGTCATCTCATCGACTCGACGACTTGCCTCTGCGGACATTGCAGCCTTTGCTTCGGCCGCATATTTTGCCACGAGGTCATCGTCGGTCATGTCTCTCGCTCACTCCTCTTCTTCTTCAATTCTATTATTGGGCCAGTATCCTCGCTGTTACCTATATCGATGAAGATTGCACCACTTCATAAGGGAGTTCCGCGAGGGGTAATTGGGTGAGAGTGATGGCTGAGGAGATCCTGCGAATCGAAAACCTCCATGTAAGCGTCGAAGGGACGTTGATTTTGAAGGGTGTAAACCTCACGATTCACCGTGGTGAGATCCACGCAATTATGGGTCGAAACGGGGCAGGCAAGTCTACTTTGGCGAATGTTGTCATGGGTCACCCAGCCTATGTGATTACCGAAGGTAGCATTTTCTACAAGGGTCAACCTTTGGAAGAACTTGCTGTTTTTGAACGGGCTCGCGCAGGAATGTTCCTTTCGTTCCAATACCCCGCAGTCATTCCTGGTGTTCAAGTTGGGACATTCCTCAAAAAATCGGTCACCTCAGTGCGAGATGAAGCTCCAAAGGGTCGAGCATTCCGCAAAGAATTAACTTCGGCCATGGAGCAATTATCTATGGACAAAAGCTTCCTTTCACGATATGTCAACGATGGATTTAGTGGCGGTGAAAAGAAGCGACTCGAAATTCTACAGATGCTCTTGCTGAAACCGCACCTTGCATTACTCGATGAAACCGATTCCGGTTTAGATATCGATGCATTACGTATCGTTGCTAAAGGAATCAATGAAGTCGCTGTCGATTCGGCGTGCTTGATTATCACACACTACCAACGCCTCCTTGATTTGGTTAAACCCGATTATGTTCACGCCATGATCAACGGAACAATTGTTCAAACCGGTGGCCCTGAATTGGCGTTAGAACTTGAAGACCGTGGCTATGATTGGCTCGATGTTACTGCATGAGGTGTTTAGATGACTGATGAAGCACAAGACGTAATTGGCGACTATCGCTATGGATTCCACGACCCGGAGAACTCAACGATTCGTTTCGACCAAGGGCTTTCCGAACAAGTCGTTCGAGATATTTCCGAACTCAAAAATGAACCTGAATGGATGACAGATATCCGTGTTAAAGCCTACCGTCATTTTGTCGAACGAGTCATGCCCGAATGGGGGAATTGTGACCTCTTGAACAAGATTGACTTTGAGAGCATTACCTATTTCCTTCGATCTTCGAACAAAACTGAAACATCTTGGGATGACGTCCCTGATGACATTAAGAACACCTTCAACCGACTTGGGATTCCTGAAGCCGAGCAGAAATGGCTTGGAGGCGTAACAGCACAATATGAATCTGAAGCAGTATACCACTCCATCCGAGAGGATTTGGAAGAGCAGGGTGTCATTTTCCTTGACATGGATACTGGCATGAAACAATTTCCTGAAATCATTAAGAAGTATTTTGGAACAGTGATTCCTTACAGTGACAACAAATTTTCTGCACTCAACACTGCCGTTTGGTCCGGAGGTTCATTCCTCTACATCCCGAAAGGTATTAGCGTTGAAATGCCAGTTCAAGCCTATTTCCGCATTAATGCTAAGAACATGGGGCAATTTGAGCGAACGCTCATTATTGCTGATGAAGGAAGTTCAGTGCACTATGTTGAAGGTTGTACTGCTCCGAGTTATTCGACAGACTCCTTGCATTCAGCAGTGGTTGAACTCATTGCTATGGAAGGGGCAAAAATCCGTTATTCCACTGTGCAGAACTGGTCGAGCAACGTCTACAATCTAGTCACCAAGCGTGCAGTAGCTCACAAGAACGCAACCATCGAATGGGTCGATGGAAACATTGGCTCCAAGTTGACCATGAAGTACCCCTCGGTACTTCTCAAAGGTGAAGGTGCGCATGCAGAAGTAATTTCCGTGGCGTATGCAGGAGAAGGACAACACCAAGATACAGGTGCTAAAGTCCACCATCTCGCCTCAAACACGACTTCGAACATCATTTCAAAGTCGATCTCAAAGAAAGGCGGCCGTTCCTCTTACCGTGGATTGCTTCAAGTGACACCTAAATCAACGGGCTGTCGCTCAAAGATTGTTTGTGACGCTCTTATCCTCGACGATTATTCTCGTTCAGATACCTACCCTACCATGGAAATAGGTAATTCGACTGCTGACTTGGAACACGAAGCAAGCGTTTCGAAAGTTTCGAGTGACCAACTGTTCTATCTCATGAGCCGTGGTTTCACCGAAGATGCAGCAATGGGCTTGATTGTCAATGGTTTCTTTGAACCCTTTACCAGGGAACTTCCTATGGAATATGCATTGGAGTTGAACAAGTTACTCGAATTGGAAATGGAGGGCTCCATTGGATGATCTACCAACAGATGGCTATCCCCCCTCGTTCAGAACATTTGTGGCGCTATACTCCTTGGCCTCGAATTCATCCAACTGTTCCCACCGAAGTACCAATTGCTGATGCCGTGATTTTTTCTCTTGAAGGCGCAGAGGCTTTTGAGGAAGTTCCATCGTCGGAAAGTGGTGTAGATGATATTGCCCGTGCCTTTTTACAGGCTGCAGGTGGTTCCTCAAATCGTTTGTTCATCAATGAAGCATCGGAGCCAATTCACATCAATGCTCGAGCATCAGGTCATGTAGCAGTTGGGCATTTAAACCTCGAAGTCAAAGGTTCTGCTGTTGTTTTCATTCATATTTCAGGTGAACCCGAATGGGTCGGGCTCCACATTACAGGCAAGATTCATCCGAATGCTCAACTTTGTTTTGGTTTTATCAACGAACTCGATCCCAATACCAAATTTCTTCGTTGTGAAGACTGGTTGATTGAACGTGATGCTGAACTTGAACACGCCACACTTTCTGTGGGCGGATTCCGATGCAAATCGGACCTTCGGAGTACTCTGAATGGAACCGGGGCATCAATCCGTCAATCCGTCACGATCAATGCAGATGGTGCTCGACATGAAGATCAGCATGTCGAGATTCATCACCTCCACGGTCACACAAATTCTGATTTGGTCATGAATTCAGCATGCGCAGGAAGCAGCCATTTCATTGGCACAGGCTTACTCACGATTGCTGAAGGTGCCAATAAATCTGATGCATCTCAAGTGTTCCGTAATCTTCTTCTTTCTGAAAAGGCAAGAGCTGAAGCAATACCTGAACTCGAAGTTCTCGCTGATGATGTTTCTGCTGCTCACGGAGCTGCAAGTGCTCCTGTTGACAAAGAACAAATGCATTATTTGATGTCAAGAGGATTAAGCCCAGAAGAATCACAAGCAATGATTGTCAATGGGTTTTTACTCAATGCTTTTTCAAATCTTACTAACAAATTCCTCATCGAGGAAATGAGAACACGACTTACCGTACATCTTGAATGTGAACTCAAAAGGTGAGGCTATGGCAATACGTGATGATTTTCCTATCCTCAAGCGTGAGGTAAACGGTTTTCCTTTGATCTATCTCGATAATGCAGCCACGACACAGAAACCACAAGTCGTTTTGGATGCAATGAACGATTATTATACCTCCTCTAACGCAAATGTCCACCGAGCAGTTCACACGCTCGCAGGTGAAGCAACTGAAGGGTATGAATCATGCAGAACGAAGTTGAAGGAGTGGTTTAACGCAGAACGTGCAGTTCTCACCAGTGGAACGACAGAAGCCATTAATCTCGTTGCTCATTCATGGGGCCGAGCAAATCTCTCCGAAGGTGATGTCATTGTCTTGACTGAAATGGAGCATCATTCAGATATTGTCCCTTGGCAGATGCTTGCAGAGGAGCGAAAGATCGAGTTGCGATATGTTCCTGTCATGGAAAATTTTACGCTCGATATGGATGCCTATGCAGCATCTTTAGATGGTGCGAAACTTGTCTGTGTCGTCCATACATCAAATGTTTTAGGCGTGCGTAATCCAATGGAAGAAATCATTGAACTTGCCCATTCAAAAGGTGCCCTCGTCTTAGTTGATGCAGCCCAAGGTGTTCCACATGAACGAATCAACTTTCAAGAATTTGGTGCTGACTTCATGGCGTTCTCTGCTCACAAAATGTGCGGACCAACAGGCATTGGAGCACTTCTGATTCATCCTGATGTGTTTGAAACAATGCAACCATTCATGGGCGGCGGTGACATGATTGAAACCGTTACCATCACGGGGTCAACGTATCAAACTGATGAGCATAAATTCGAAGCAGGAACCCCAAAAATCGCTGAGGCGGTTGGTTGGTGTGCAGCATTTGATTGGATGTCAACACTCGATTTGAAAAAAGAACATCAACGCTTGATTGGTATTGGTCGTTGGGTCGCTGCAGAATTGCGAACCCTCGGTATGTCAGTCTATGGGCGTCATGAGAAACAGGACAGCGCCGTGGTTTCATTTAATCATCCAACAATCCACAGTGAAGACTTGGCTCATTTGTTTGATGCACGAGGCTTTGCAGTCCGAACCGGTCACCATTGCGCACAACCCTTACTCAACCGACTCGGCGTGAGTGGCACTGTTCGAGCATCCTTTTATCTGTACAATACCATGGAGGAAGCAGAACTCTTTGTCCAACAACTCAAAGAAATAACGGAGAGATTTGGATGACGTATCCTGTGGAACTCGCTGAATTAATTGAAGAGTTTAGGGAAATTGACGATAAAATGGAGCGCCTTGAGATGGTGTTTGATATGGCCGATGAAGTGATTCCATATCCTCTCGAGCGATGGGATGACGAATCAAGAGTTCTTGGCTGCCAATCTGAAGCTCATGTACACGTGGATTTAGAAGACGGTAAGGTTCTCATGCTCGCTGGTGCTGATGCAAAGTTGGTTCAAGGTCTCATGGGGATTCTAAGCATCGCCATCAATGGAACTGCACCCGCACAAGCCTTACTTCTCTCTCCTGATTTTGTAGAAGAAATGGGAATTCTCAATACTCTCTCTCCAAGTCGTTCAAATGGGTTTAGAAATCTGTTCGACAAAGTTATGAAAGATATTCGAGGATTTGAATGAGGAATTATTATGGTTGAAAAGCAAGATGTTATGACGCAGTTAGATGAAGTTGAAGACCCGGAATTGGAATTGTCCATCGTCGAGTTAGGACTTGTATACGATGTTCGGTTCGAAGAAAAAGACGACGTTCTTCATGCGGAAATCGATTTGACACTGACTTCTCCTGGTTGCCCAGCTGCACCTGAAATCATGGCAGCAGCTCACCGAGCAGCATTACAAACTGAAGGACTCGAAAGTGTGCACATCAATCTTGTCTGGACACCTCGATGGGATCCAAAAATCCATGCAACTGAAGATGCCCGTATGGACATGGGTATTTGGGATTAAATCAACGACGAACAACAATCGTAATCAAATCTCCATCTTTGAGAAGATGGTCGAGACCGACACGCTGCCAGTCAAATTTTGCACTTGGCCCCTTCACACGAGCATATCTGAATTTACGAACAAAATCTCTGTGCAATTTGTTACAGATGTGGTGGACAGTTGTATCGTCTTTGACGATAAGTGGCTCTTCCATGTCTGCATCTTGCCCTTGAGGTTTGAGATACACTCGCATAAATCCAAGATTATCATAAATGAAATCCTTCAATTCATCCAGGCCAATATCCTTGAATGCTGAGATTCGCATCACTGGCCAGTCTGCTGGTAAGGACTTTCGAGAACGGATTAAATCCTCCTCGGTAGCAATATCGATTTTATTGATTGCAATAACTGCTTTTTCATAGATTCGATTTTCAGCTAAACAGTCGACAATTTGTTCTGCAGTCGTGTTATTACGCAGGGTCACAATTGCGGAGGTGTATCCAAAAGAACGAATGATTTCACTCATTTCTTCATTGGTGAGGAAGGTTTGCTCAACGGTTGTACGAACGTCGATTCCACCTCGGTCTGTGCGCTTGATGAAGACGGGAGGCTTGGTTTCATTGAGTCGAAGACCCGCATTGTGTAATTCACGATGTAAGACATTGAAGTGGGCATCTTGGAAGGGGTCAACGATATACAACACCATATCAGCACTTCGAATAACGTTGAGGATTTCTCGTCCACGACCTTTTCCTTCTGCTGCACCTTTAATCAAACCAGGCAAATCCAAAATCTGAATTTTCGCACCTCGGTGCTCCATTACACCTGGGATACAGGTGAGGGTGGTAAAGGCATAACCAGCTACTTCAGAGTGAGCATCGGTCACTTTAGAGATCAATGTGGATTTTCCTACTGATGGGAAACCAACCAGTGCTACAGTTGCATCACCTGATTTTTTGACTTCAAACCCTTTACCGCCACCACTGGCTTTGGAGTGGGCATGCGCCCTTTCTTCCTTGATTTTTAACTGAGCAATTTTGGCCTTTAGTTTGCCAATGTGAGCGTTTGTAGCCTTGTTCTTTTGGGTCTTATCAATCTCGACGCGGATCAAATCGATCTGCTCCTTAATTGTCGCCATAACAAAGCCTCCATGTGACTCGGGCCAACCGTTCTTCTTGAATGCTCTTCTCTTGAATCTGTGGATATACTGCTTTCATTTCTTCCTCACTCTGCCGATGACATCAAACCACACTACTCTTTGGATTCAATTATGGGCATAGAATTGGTTCTTTTGCTCGTCGATAAGCCAAGTTTGGAGATGCTTCTCAAACGCTCGTGGACTGAACTCTACCAAGGAATGGAAAAGGGCCAATTCCGTGACCAAAGACCCGCATTTGATGGACGATTAAAACGTACCTTTGATATCGATTGTGAAGCAGAAATCCTCGATTGGATGGATTCAGTAGGAACCGAACACACAGGTACTGTTTTGGAAGTCCTGCGAACATTAAACGATGGGGTGCAAGGTTTGCTC
Organism: uncultured Candidatus Poseidoniales archaeon; assembly: GCA_905182725.1. GTDB lineage: Archaea > Thermoplasmatota > Poseidoniia > Poseidoniales > Poseidoniaceae > MGIIa-L1. The sequence continues at coordinate 5,674 of CAJJCQ010000045.1, read as the reverse complement.
CATCTCATGGAATGGTCCAGTCCCGGTGCTTGGGAAGTTTGGGAAGGCCGTGCTTTTCTCTACCTCGATGTGGCCTTGGAACGAACAATTGCCGACAGTGAAGACTTGTATGCAGAATCCACATGGCAAGCACTCACCCAGCGACTCAACGGCATCCCTGAAGATGAATTCGCAGAACTCGTTTGCTTGGATTGGATGAGCCGTCGAAAAGAACTCGGCGAAACACTTGATGAAAATGAAGATGCGAAAATTGTCCCAACCTATGAGGCACATGACCGAGCGACTCGTGCCTTAGTCTACGCCATTACCCTTTGTGCCACTTCCCCTACACTTGTCGGGGTCTTGGGAAGAGAGCACCTCAAGGCAGGCCAGTGGGGCCATGGCCAGTGGAATCTCAGACAGTACCTTCTCGATGAATAGAGGGGTTCAAAGACCACTTCCGTAACGCCTTACATGATGAGTGACGACTTGCCTTCGGAAGAACCTGAAGAAAACATCATCGAAAACGATGACACAGTCCCAATTATTGAGGAAGGGGCCGATACGATCGACTTGGCAGATTCAATTGAGATTGAAGAACTCGACCCGTTGGAAGAAGCTCTTGCTCGTGCAGAAAAAGCAGAGAAAGAGATTGCATACAAGGATGCTGAGATTCAGAATGTACGAAAGCGCCTGATGGCAGAAAAAGCAGACCTTGTACAATACAGTGGAATGGGACTTGCTCGGCGTATGTTGACTGTCTTGGGTGATGTCGACCGTGCTCTCAACAATCTTGACAAAGACGACTCTTCGGCAGTGGCGCAAGGCCTTCGCCTCTTGAGAAACAAGATGTGGCATGAACTCTCTGCAGATGGAGTGACTCCTATCGAAGCGAAAGACCAACCGTTCGACCCAGCAAAGATGGAAGCACTCACTACGATTCCTGCTTCTGATGCCTTTGCTGCGGGCTGTGTTGTTGATGTTCTTGAAGCCGGCTACATGTACAAACAACGTATTCTTTTGGCTGCACGTGTTGTTGTGGCTTCGGATGAATGAGCCACAAGTTTTTTGTGTGTCGAGTCTTTCATGAGAACATGGTCAAGAAACTCGCAGGTAAAGCAGCCGGTGCAGCCGGTAATGTTGCCAAGAAAGCAGCAAAATCTGCTGTCGACTCAGCCAAGCGTCAAGTGATTGATGAAGTAACCAAGCCAGTCAAGAAAGCCGCTAAGGATAAATTATCGGCCATGACAAGCGGAATCAAAGCCAAAGCGGAAGAAAAGATTCACAGTGCAGTCAAAGAGCAAATGAAGAAGGAAGCGAAAAAGAAGTTCTTCAAAAAATAATTATCCTGCGTGGACTCCAGTTTCAAAAGTCGAAAGCCGGAATAAACCATCCGTTTCGATTAACCATTCGATGACTGATGTTGGAATACTTGCCTTGAGCACTTCCCGCACTGCCTCATCATCGTACACAGTTGAGAGCATCTTTGCCGTCTGACGGACACGCCATCCTTCAAATTGTTCACGTTGATTCATTTCGGGATTTCGCACCTCATAGCCTGCTTGCCGATACAGTTGGGATGTTGCATCATCAGTCGTGACGAGTATTCCCTCGCCGTGAATCTTTTCAGCATGAGTGACCCAGTTTGGCGGGTCGTTGATATCTTCAATTGCTACAATTTCAATTTCGGCATCAGCCTGCGCTGCCCAGGCTTGAATCATGGCTTGTCGTTCTTCTGCAGTCCATGGGTTATCCGGCTCCCATCCTGCCTGCTTTGAACCGATGGCAACGACAAGTTGGTCGCCGTCTTCAACATGTTCCAATGCAGACTTTACTAAATATTCATGGCCCATGTGAAAGGGTTGGAAACGCCCTAAAACGATGTACCTCGCCATAATGCAGCCTCATTTAAAATACGATTCAACATCCACTTTGGGAAGTTCCATTCCAAATTGAGTGAAGCATTCAATCATACGCTTACAGCCTTCGACCATTTCGCTGATTGGTGTTTCTCCCATTGAACCGATTCGGAACATTTTCCCTTTGAGATGGTCTTGTGCCCCGATGACTTGTGTGTTGAACTCTTCTTTGAGACGAGCCCTCCACGCATCATCAATGCCTTCAGGGTAGAGTATTGAAGTGACTGTACTGCTTCGTTGTTCTGCGTCTGCCAGCAATTCAAAACCAAGATCTAAGAAGAGGTTTCGAACTCCATTCGCCATCGTTTCACAGCGGTCCCAACGAACCTTGTTTGACTCATTCTTGAGCACGTCCAGAGCAGCACCCCAGCCCATTGCGAGGTTAATTGCTGGAGTCCAAGGTGTTTGGTCATCCCCGCCCTTTTTGAGAGCAGCTACCAAATCGAGATAGTAATTTGGATTTGAATCACCTTGGTCTCGAATCGCATGGACACGCTCAATGAAGTTCGAGTTTATTGCAATTGCAGCGATACCCGACGGTCCAGCAGTGCATTTCTGTGCTCCAACAACCACGGCTTCAGCCTTCCATTCAGTTGGGTGTACAGGCATACCGCCAACCGATGTGATTCCATCGAGAATAAACGAAGTGTTGTGCCGAGCACACATTTCAGCAATGGCAGCAGCATCTTGGGTAATTCCTGTACTGGTTTCATTATGACAAATCAAAAGCGATTCGTAGCATCCCCGTTCCAGTTGCCGTTCAAGTTCATACAAATCAAAGGCACGACCCCATTCATATTTGAGGTGTTTAACGTTGCAAAAGCGTTGGCACATTTCTGCAACACGTTCCCCAAACTTGCCATTGGTTGGAACCAAGACTAAATCATTTGAACGGAATCGATTTGCTATGACCATTTCCATGGCAGCAGTTCCACTTCCAGATACGACGACGACTTTGTAATCATCATCGCCAGACCAAGATTGAACTCCACGAACTGGTTCGGAGGGTGCTAAATTGAAGGCGTTTCGTAATCCTGAGTTAAGATGAGCCATGACGTCCCGGAATTCTGGGCCACGCGCAGTCATCACAGGAGTGGACAGGGCATTGAGGCATGGTTGTCCCATACGTACGGGGCCTGGGACGAGGAAACAGTCTTGACTGAGGTCCATGAGTTGTTGCAATACATGGAGGTTCTTCAAGTCCATGGATAGAACACCTCTTTGAATGGTCTTCACTCTCAATTCTTCGTCGTCGAACTCATAGGGAAGTGCTTCTACCACTATCCATGGTGCGTGTTGGACTTGCAATGCTACAAGGCGCTCGCCATGAGCATGCAGAGGCGCTTCGAGCAGCATCCTCGCAACTTCATCAGGAGATTGAAATTGTTGAATTACGAAGAGCAATAGAAGTTGATGAACACCTCGATTGTTTGATTCTTCCCGGTGGTGAATCAACTGCAATGCGGAAAGCCAGTCAAAGTGAATCACTTCTTTCCGCTTTGTATTCATGGATGGAGCAACATCCTCAACGCCCCGTTCTTGGCACCTGTGCAGGAGCAATACTTCTTGCCAACCCCAGTGACACTCAATCTCCATTTCTTCGTGCTGGTATCTCACGGAATGCTTGGGGCCGGCAACGGGACTCCTTTGAAGCAGAAGTCGAGGTTTCACTCGATATTCCGTCTGGTGGTCAGATCTCTGCAAAGGTTGCCGCACGTGATCGATTCAATCACCAACCGCTTCCAGTCGGTGATGCACCTTCTTTGGACAACAACTCTTCATTTCATGGAGTCTTTATCCGGGCTCCTCGGTTTGAGCAATCGAGTATCGAATGTACGCCTGTGGCTACTTTAGGTGAGGAGATTGTTGGTGTTCTTGACGGGTCACGGTTAGCACTGACTTTTCACCCAGAACTCACCGGGGATTATCGTTTTCATCGCTGGCTTATTCATCAGGCAAATGCAGCCCAATAAGGAATGGGACCATGCGAGAGGTTGAAACCCCAAAGGCGACAGGAGTGTTTGAGTTCAATGACCGTGTCTTTGCCAATGGCGACCGAAATCCTCCCTGCAGAAGACGGTGAGGCTGAAGGATGTATTCAGTGTCAACGAGGTAGTAAACTGGTTTTATTTGTCACTGGTAAATGCCATTGGGGCTGTGATTACTGCCCTCTGTCAGACAATCGTCGAGAGTCACCTGACATGTTTGCCAACGAACGTCGATGTTCCTCTTGGGCTGATGTTATTGAAGAAGGCCATGCTATGCGTGCTACAGGTACTGGAATTACCGGTGGAGACCCAATGCTTGACATGGAGAAATCATTGGAAGCCGTTCACCAACTGAAAGCTGCTTTTGGAAAAGAACATCATATCCATCTCTACACTTCCATACCTTTCCAAGTCGACCGAGCAGCAGATTTTGGAGCAGCAGGATTAGACGAGATTCGTTTCCACCTTTTGGATGGCACCTTGACCAAATATCTCCCAGTGATTCAAGCCTGTGTCGATGCAGGCATCCATGTAGGGATTGAGTTGCCATGTGAACCGGACAAAGAGGAACAACTGTTTGCCTTACTCGATGTTTTACATGACTCTCCAGTTGAATTCCTCAATCTCAATGAACTCGAAATTACGGTTGGTAATCAAGAAAATATGGATGTCCGTGGATTTAATCTGAGCGGTGGAATTACCGCAGCAGCTGAAGGTTCTGCAGAATTAGCTCTGCGATTGAAAGATGCAGCCCAAGACATGAATTTTCATCTGAAGTTTTGTTCGTCTCACTACAAGGATGCAGGACAACTTCGAGCTCGTTTCCGGCGAAGAGGTCAAGCGAACTTACGTCCTTACGAAACATTGAGTGACGACGATACGATTCTGTTTGGTTCGATACCTACAAAGCTTGAGGATGCATCTGAAGACGTCGCCGAATTAATGGAAGAACTCGGAGTAGCAGAGGGATGGATTCGGTATGATGCTGAACATCAGCGCATTGAATTGCCCCTTTCGATCGCCGAAGAATTAGCGGATGTCGTCAATGTACCCGTCCATCTTATCGAAGTCCATCCAACCCATGACCGACTTGAAGTTGGTATGGTTCATCTCAACGCTCACCGTTAACGTAGGTGTTCAACGGGGAGTCTTATATCACCCTGGCTTTACGACGGTTTACCTTAGGGCTCGTGGTCTAGGGGTTATGATGTCGCCTTCACATGGCGAAGATCGAGAGTTCAAATCTCTCCGAGCCCACTTCTCATACGGACCTGTTCTCATTTGTTGATTTTTGGTGGTTGCCTTGTAAGTTAGGCTAATCCACTTGAAAAGTCGGGAGACTGGACTAACTCTTCTAAAGACAAAGTCACAGCATTCCTTCGAGATATTTGCAATTCTTGAATTTAAAACCAAGAATAAATCGCTGCACCTCGTATCGTAATCAAACCGATGACTTCGGCCCATTGCGCCTCTAACTCCAAGTCAATGTTGTGCGAAAATTCTGTGGATTTACATTCTTTTCGAGCAAAATGAATGGTTGCGGCTTTATTTACAAACCAATTGTATCTGCGTCCCATTATATTCAAGTGGTGTGGCGTTTTGGTGAATCTATGGGACTCTTAAAACAGGCAGATTTTGGCGTGTTTAAACGGGCTGAAACCTGGAAGGCATTCGGTATTGCCGCATTGATGTTCGTTACCATTTCCTTTGCAGCACTCTCAATGTTCGACAGTATGGATGACATATTTGCTTCTGACGCAGAACCTGCACCAATTCCAAATATTGTAT
>CAJJCQ010000044.1 GCA_905182725.1 uncultured Candidatus Poseidoniales archaeon | reverse complement strand
ATTCTGATGGCGACGGCTATGGAGATAACCTGAACGGTTCTGAACCCGACATATTCCCGAATGAATACACCCAATGGATGGATTCTGACGGTGATGGCTATGGTGATAACAACGAAGTGTGGGCCTATATGCCCGATGCGTGTACCTATGAGAGTGGTAACAGTACTGTTGACCGAAACGGATGCATTGACTCTGATGGCGATGGCTACAGTGATGCGTCCTCGAACTGGTTGGCGTATCCCTATGGACCAGCAGACAGTCTGCCGTACGATTCAACTCAATGGGAAGACCTTGATGGAGATGGATGTGGAGATGACTACCAATTCACCATCGATGATGAAACCGGATTAAGAAATGAAACTGGAGATGCTTTCCCAACTGATGATGAACAGTGCAGTGATGAAGACGGCGATGGCTACGGTGAAGAAGAAGATGCATTCCCTGAAGACGACACTGAATTCGAAGACACCGACCGAGATGGTTACGGAGATAACCTCGATGAATTTGATTTGGACAGCACTCAATCCGAAGATTCTGATGGCGACACCTACGGTGACGACAAAGATGGACGTGATGCTGATGCGTTCCCAGACGACCCAGATGAATGGAAAGACAGTGACCGTGATGGACTCGGCGATAATGCCGATGTGTTCCCGAACGACCCAGCTGAACAGATGGACAGCGACAATGACAAGGTCGGCGACAACTCTGATGCATTCCCATTCGACCCAACCCAAACTCGAGATTCTGATTTCGATGGATATGGCGATAACAAAGACGGATTTGAAGGCGACCAATTTACCAACAACCCTACACAATGGTACGATCGAGACATGGATGGTTACGGTGACAATGAATGGGGAAGCGACCCTGATTCATTCCCTGACGATGCAAATGAATGGTTCGACTACGACGGTGATGGCCGAGGAGACAACCTCGCTGACAAATGTTATGATCTTGATTCAGATGAATTGCGTGATTGTATTTACGATGCAGACAACGATGGTTTTGATGATGATGATGACCAATTCCCACAGGAAAAGACGCAATGGATCGATGATGACTTTGATGGCAAGGGCGATAATTGCCGCTTTACCCAAATCAGTGAAGGTGTCTACGGAATAGATGATGTCGTATACCTCAACATCAACTCTACGACTGCGTTCAACGGTGATTGTTCATTGAATGACCGAGATAATGATGGACGAAAAGACCCAGCAAACCCGGTGTATACTGATTCAAATCAAATTCAAATCAAGAAAGATTCGCTCGTATGCACTGACTTTGGAACCTTCGAGCGATGTGAAGATGCCTTCCCAGACGACCCGAATGAATGGGCAGACAATGATGAAGACGGTACTGGAGATAATGCGGACCAAGACGATGATAACGACGGTGTCTCTGACAAAGTGGAAGAAGATTCTGGTACTGATTCCTTCAGTTCTGCATCCAAACCGTTTGCTGGCGTGGACATTCCCTTGATTGACATTAACCTCCAAGAATGGGACCTCGTTACAATTGGAATCGGTGGGCCGAGCGCACTTTACCTTGCTTTCACCTTCCTTTCACGAAACCGAAGAACCGAAGAGTTTGAAGAACTCATTCACATGGCAGAATCCGAAAATGACTTGCAAGTGATCAGTGACCGCTACGAACGAGCACTGCAAATGCGTTTGATTGGACCACACCAAGGATTGAGACTCGAACGTATTCGCTCAAAGCGAGAGAACATTCTCGAATACGACATGGTCGAACAACACAACATAGAAGTCGATTTGCTACCAAAGCAAGCGGTTGAGATTCCATCCTCTGAAGAAGAGTGAGGCACACCCCTATGAGGCACCGTCTACTCGGTGCAGCATGGCACGAGGCGGGCTGGACGGCGAAATCGCTCGCTTGAAGCACAGAGATGTGCGTCATCGCCGACGTGCTGTCCGTGTCTTATTCGATACCGACATCCCTCGGGCACTGGAAGGATTCGTCCCACTGCTGAACGACAAGGATGCTTGGTTCCGCTCAAAGGCCCTTGAAGCGCATCGTAAATGGGCACCAAAGCAAGGTGTTGGAAGTTTGCGGATTTTGGCAAATCATTCTTGGCTTGATGCAAGGCGTTGTGCTGCAAATCTGCTCGATGACTTTTCAGAAGATACGACTGAAATTGCTCTACTGCTGATTGAAGATGATGACCTCACCTGTACTCGAAAAGCGGCTGAGGCTTTACTTAGAGGAAGTGAAGCTGCTCAATATGCTGAACGATTTCAAACGCATGACGACAGTGCATTGCGACGAATGGCAGTACTCAGCCAAGGTGCAACTCCAGAACATCGCGCAACTGGTCTTCACGATGAAAGTAACAGCGTATGCGAAGCTGCCTTGCAAGCCATTGTCGACAACGGTGAAATGTTGTCCGAAGACAGCATGAAGGAGATCCTCAAACGAGGCCTGAAATCTACATCTTTGCTTTCGTCTGCCGTCCATAACGCTGGAGAAGTATTGGTGGAAGTGACGAAAGGTGCCGATGGCCCGACAATGAAAGCATTGGTCAAAGAACTTCGCTCCCAGTGTGATTCTCTTGAAGATACTGCGATTCAAGTGCTGCTTGAGCATGAGTTATTTGCAGTTGCAGGCCGATGGATGCAAGGTAAAAAGAGCGATGAAATCGATGCATTACGCTGGAACATTATTCGAAATGAGTCTGTTGATGTCATCGAACGCGCACGCTTACTTGAGCGACTCATTGGTCGCTGTGGAGAGAGCGAAATTGCAGAAGAAAACCGCCGCTTCCTCTCCGAGTGCAGTGATGAGTTGCTCCGGGTTTCAGCAGAGAACCTTTCTACTGCCTCGACTGAACTTGGTCTATGAGCCGCCCATCCTCAGGTATCCGCTTCCTCATCGACGCAACCGAAGGTGAATCCCGACGTTTGTGTGTTGGTATAGAAATTAACGGCCCTTTTACCGCTTCTACCCTCACCGTTCACTTCCCTCGATGGGTCCCTGGGTCCTATTTCTTGCGTGAACCAATTCAGCATATGACTGACTTTGTGGCCACCGACCAATCTGGAAACATACTGTCTGCAAGTCGAAAAGATGTTGATGCAATGCGTATCAAAGTCTCACCAGAGACCACCAGCGTGATGTTGACCTATCGACTTCTTGCCACAGACCTTTCAGTTCGAGGAAACCATTTGGACACCACACACCTGCACATGATGCCACCCTTTACCTGGTTCATGCCGACTGAAGGTATTGATTCGGCTCGAATGAACATGGAACATGTTGTCGAATTACACGCACCCAAAGGGTGGACGCCTGCTACACAATACACCGATGCTGGGAACAAAACTGGTAAAGGTGAATTGACGGCAAATCAAGGCACGACCCATTGTTTCACCTCTCCACAGCGAGATGAGTTCCTCGATGCAATCATCGAATGCAATCCGAATGTCATGGATTCTTGGGACGTCGAAGGACGCACGCACCATCTCAAATTGTGGGACAGTGGTGGCCATGAGGTCGATGCTGGAATGTTAGAACGATTCAAACTCGATATGGACCGAGTCGTCAAAGAACACCACGCCTTGTTCGGAATACCTGCATGGGACAATTATGTCACTGTGATTCAACTCACTGAAAACATGAGAGGAGGACTTGAGCATCTCAATTCACAAACTTCAATGCTGCCACGTCAATGCCTTATGCCGGGTCACGAAGATGAATACCTGGACCTTGTGAGTCTGTTTAGCCACGAATACCTCCATCAATGGAACGTGAAGCGATTACGACCTCGGAATTTCCTTGATTATGATTTACAACGAGAAGCCCATTCGGATTTACTCTGGTGGTTTGAAGGTGGAACTTCATGGATGGGCGACATGTTGTGTGTTCGCTCTGGCGCATGGTCGGAAGAGGACTGGCGCAAGGACTTCATGCGGAAAATGAAGCGACACACGACCCGACATGGTATGGAAAGTGAATCACTGGCTGAATCGAGTCACGATGCTTGGATCCACTTGTATCGAGGCCATGCTTTTTCTCGAGAAACTCAAATCTCGTATTATCTCGAAGGTGAATTAGCCATCATGCAGTTGGATGCGGAATTACGTCGACGCTCAAAAGGCGATGTCGGCGTCTGTGACCTGATGGCTGAATTGTGTCGGAAACATGCACTCGAATATGAAGGGGTCGAGCGTTTAGGCGTTACCCACAAAGATATCCGTAGAGCCCTGACTTCAATGAAAGGTGGCCGACAATTAGGCTCCTTACTCGATGACTTGATGCATCAGCGCCAAGCACCTGACATGAAGGCGACAATGGCCTTTTTCGGATTGGACCTCACCCCTGAACACGCGCCCAAAGACGGCGAAGAAACACATGGATGGTTGGGTGTAAACCTCTCTGGAAAGGATGGTAAAGTCACGGTAACCTCACACATCAATGGCTCACCAGTACGCCATTGTATTATGCCGAGTGATGAAATTATTGCAGTGAATGGAGTCCGAACATCTTCGGTCAAAGCACTCAAGACTTCACTCAAAGGTAAAGCTGGAACGAAGGTCAAGTTGATGGTCTCTCATGAAGGAATCATCCATGAACACACGGTTTCTCCCGTATCGACTCCACGGCATGGCGTGAAGTTAGACGGTAAAGGAAACGCTCGTTGGCGAGCCTACATCGCTACGCGTCAATCCGATTGAGTCGGTGCGTGCTGTTCAAGCACTTCTAACGACACATGAATCGGTGGCAAGTGGTCGGCGATTGTATGACGGCTGGTTTTCGGCGGGAATACCTTGTCAGAGAGACACATGTCAACCACTTGTTGTTTTGTAATCGATTTGAGTTCTGATGCTGGCCAAACATCGACATCAATACGCTCATCTGCAAGGTAATCGACGCATATGGCAGGAACACGTGCTAAGTTCAATTCACCTGCAATCGAATAGCGGTGATGACCGTCTAAAATCGCGCCTGTTCGCTTGTCAACAACCAAGGGTTTGGTAAATCCACCCCAACGCAGTGTCATTTCGAGTAATTTATCACGATTACGTGGTTTGATTTCCTCATGGGGCTTGAGCCATTCATACGGCACGAGGCGGACATCACTTTCATCCCACATTGAGCCGTTCCAATGGTCATTCTGCGATAATGCTTTGTCTGTCTTGTACCCCCATTCGAAGTAAAGGAGGGTTTGCATGTCGGGTGAAGGTTGGCCAAATCCTGCTCTTGAAGCAGATGTACCTGCCCTCCCATGCCCTCCAAACGTCATTGAATGGCTCGAAAAGTTACCACCTCGAATTCTTGAAATCGCTTCGATCATCGCCCAGCATGGTGGTGGAATATGGGTTGTTGGTGGTGCAGTTCGAGATGTGTGTCTTGGGATTGATGTTCATGACATTGATTTCGCAGTATCACTTGAACCTCAGCAGATGATGGAGATCTTTCCAGACTCAATACCAACTGGCATTGATTATGGCACCGTAAGCCTACGTGGCGATGGCGTATTCTATGAAGCAACAACACTCCGCACGGAAAGTGCGTATGAAGATGGGCGAAGACCTGAACAAGTCAGTTGGGGCATTTCACTTTCCGATGACCTTGAGCGGCGTGATTTCACCATCAATGCAATGGCCATTGACATTGCTCGAAAAGTGATGCATGACCCACATTATGGACTTCAAGATATGGAAAGAGGAATGCTTCGAGCCGTCGGTCAAGCCTATCGGAGAATCTCTGAGGATGGCTTACGAATCCTTCGCGCGTATCGTTTCCTCGACCGAGGTCAGGCAGGAGTTTGGAAGTTTGATTCTGAATTAAGTGAAGCACTGCGTCAAAATGCTCACATGCTCAAGGCAGTCACCCATGAACGAATTTGGATGGAATGGCTCAAAATCCTCAGTGGGAAGAACATGGCAAAAGTTGTAGAGAAAATGGCCCATGATGGAATACTGGATTGCTTCCTACCCGGTGAATGGGGTGCACAACATCTTCGTATGGCAACACTTGAGCATCACTACATCTATGAATTCGACGGCCTGACTCGTTTCGCAATACTCCTTGCAGAATGCTTTTCTATAGAGGTTGAAGATGCCCTCATCAAACTCAAACTCTCGAAAAAAGAACGAACATATATCCTTGATCTTCATGGCCGATTTGGAACACTACCAAATGATTCTCTCGCAAGTATGAGGGTTTTTCGAGCAGTCCTTGGAGAATTGGCAGAACAACATTTGAAACTTGAAATCGTTCTTCGAAGCCATGGAATTTCACCTTCGGGAGGAAGTGGAAGCGAAAATGCCGACACAGTCTACGGTTTACTCGAAACATTGGAGGCATTGGCTCCGCTAAAAAGTGGTCCTGACCCTCTCATTGAC
>CAJJCQ010000043.1 GCA_905182725.1 uncultured Candidatus Poseidoniales archaeon | reverse complement strand
ATTATCATTATCCGGATTCAAGTCTGCATATGGAGTTCCGCTGCTATTGAACAGTCCCCAAGCCAGCTTAAATGTCCCTTGAGAGGAATGAGTGAATGCTGGCATGGCACGGGTGAAGGTGGATATTCCACCCCATGATGGGAGGTTTGTCACGTCGGTATATGATTCAGAAAGTAAAATTGTTTTGTCCTCATTCCAAAGTTGCCAACCGAGTTGAGCCACAAAGTTACAGGTGCCACATGCAGTGACTGAGCCTTTGATCTCCATCGTATAATCAGTATCTGTATTGAGAATCTTTTGTCCATCATAGACGGCAAGGTTGGTTAAGATGCTTGTCGGGTCATGCGTTGAATCAACTGCAAGATCTACAAATGAGCGTGTGAGGTTTATCTGGAACGTAAAAACGTCATCGGAGGGGTCCTGGTCCAATAAATCAAAAGCATATACGATGGTGAAAATCCCTTCGTCTCCAGAGGGGTTCCAAATATTTGGGGCTATGAAGTCCACGGTTGTTCCCGGATAAATGGTCGGCAAGGAGAAACTTCCCCGGCCGTCAAAATTTGATTTACAAATCGAAGTTTCTACCACACCTTCACACACATACCATTTCAGACCGCGATTCGCAATCGATTGCAGCCCTTGATTTGAGATTGTAGTGTTGAACTGAATTGTATCCCATGAGGAGCCCCATGACTCTTCAAGAGGTGAATTAGTCGCTTGAAGAGATAAATCACCTGATTCTGCTGCTACTGCAGTTGGTAGAGTTAGCAGTCCGGTAAAAGATGCAAACAGGAGGAGGAATACCAACGAAATACTTCCGCTTTTCCGACTCGAATCACTTGGAGCATAGCGCGACATTGAGAGGAGCCTCACAGCGGGGCTTCAAAGACTCATCGCCCCCGAAGGGGGCAGATTCGCGATAATGTGATGATTTACATCCACTCCATGCGGCAACCTCTTGAATCGCCGAATATCACCATAGTTCATGCGCGGTGGTGAAGTTTGTTGTCTGAAAAGAGACGACAATGCCCTCACGGCTGTAATTGAATTCCTATCGGCCTTTGCATTATTTCTCATGATTCTCACCGCTTTTTTATCTCTTGCCCAACTTCAAATGGGCTCCAATGACCCGAATGTTGACCGGCTTGACCGTTTTGCAGTTCAAGGCTTAGATCGATTGACATCTGACGAAGGTTGGTTTGTCCCAATGGGGACGGAGGGGTTGGATTACGCCAATTCGACCTCGGAATGGCACCTTCTTGATGCGGTTGAATTGGATAATGGCCGGGTACAAACCGGTTTAGTAAAAGACGGAATACTTGATCATCAACGCATCGAAGCATTGCGGAATGTTTCAGAAGAAAACATGGCGTTAGGTCTCGGCCTCGATGTCGGCTATACGCTGTTTTTATCGATTGAAATTATTGAATCGAACACCTCATCCCGTGTTGGTGTGAAATTGTTCTCCGGAGGGACAGATAGGTCAACAGCTTCTTCCTCTTCAACCGCTAACCGTCAATTCGTTCAAGATGGAGACCTTCTCCAAGTCGTACTTGAAGTTCATAAAGGTGGGAATAAGAATAATGATCTCCATTTGACCGAGATTATGATTCGTCCAATCTCCTCAGGTCCGGAATGGATTGAAATCTATAATCCGAATGACTTCGCACTTGCTTTACGTGGTTGGTCCTTGAATCACACTTCCTCTTCGAGTGCGAGTAATCTGTTATTCAAAGAAGGAGTAATCTCGGGCCATTCGGTTCTTCTTTTGACTGGTGATGCAAGTTCTCAAGCATCGGGAAATGCTTCTCAAGTTCTTGATTTATCACAGGAATCTTTCCTTGGTGTCGGTTCAATTAATCTTCTTGCGGATGGCCGTGGTGTTCTCTCACTCCGCTACACGCAGCTTGATGAAGCACAACCCTACGATATCATGAGTGTGGAGTGGGGCGGCGATACCGGTTTGTTCACTTCATTAGGCCAATCGCTTGGGGCTGAACGTAATCCAAGCGGCTTTGGAGCAAATTGGAGTACGCAACAAACACCTACGCCTGGAGATTATCTCTGAGGTAACCCTTCTCATGATTCGGACTCTCTTTAGCGGATGCTTCATCTACCTATGGCCACTGGTCTGTACAGATTCCCATGCAGTCACCTTCAGTTTACACCCGTGACCGTTGTGTAACGGGTATCCATGGATTGGATGAAATCCTTCGGGGAGGAATCCCCCATGGTTCAACTGTACTTGCCGCTGGAACCTGCGGTTCAGGAAAGACAACATTGGCTATGGAGTTCTTAGTCCGAGGGGCTTTGGCCGAATTCCCAGAATCATGCGCTCACTTTACAGCAACAGAACCTTCGATTAAATTACTTGAAAATATTCGCCAATATGCCTTTTTCGATATGAAGATGGTCGATTCAGGAAAAATCAACGTTTTTGATATGGACGTTTTGTATTCATGGCTTGGACTGGACAAAGCATCGTTCGACCTCGATGACGTCCACGCTCTCATTAAGGCAATTATTAACATCGTTCACGAAATCGGCGCAACTCGTTTAGTGATTGACTCAGTTACGACCTTGTGTTACAAAATTAAATCTGAACAACTCATTCGAGATTTCCTTTTTACCCTTGGAAAGAAATTGGCATCACTCGGTTGCACAACGATCCTCATCTCTGAAATCACATCGGCAACAGAAAATGCCCACTGGTCATCATTCGGTGTTGAAGAAGCGATTGCAGATGGCATCATTGTCATGGGGGATGTTGAACGTATGGGCCACCTTCTCAGGTTCTTACAGGTCGTTAAAATGCGCGGAACAGCCCACAGTCGTGCTAAACATGCTATTGAATTGACTCCATTAGGTGTCATGCTCACTCCTATGCTCAAATGGGGCGCTCAACACGACAAGACCAATAAAGTGGGGAACTGATACATGTATTCTAACATTATACTTGATGACCGAATTGCTGAACAGCTTGCTGCTGATATCAGTCTTAGTAGTGCTATTCAAGTCCGCTTCGGTAATTCGAACGCTTTCAACGTGACTGCTAGTACGTTGATTCCATTAATGCGAGACCACGATATGGGTGGCGTGTACATTTGTGCAAGCGTAGGTGCAGTAGAACGTATTGAGGAATTCAAAGCCATTGGACTTTCAGATGAAGATATTTCACGAATTCAATTTATTGATTTGGTCTCTTCAGGAATATTGGGTGGTACTGATGTTACCTACACCAATATTCACTTTGTCGACAGCCCAATTATGCTCGAATCAGTTCTTCTTCGAACCTTGTATATTCTTCGCATGACGACATCTGTACGGAATTTCGTATTTTTAGACAGCGTCAATGCCTTAGCCATCTATAATGATGAGCGCATGCTTGCAGAATACCTTCACACTTTCATCAATACATTCCGTCAAAGAGAAGTTCTTTCAGTTATTCTCAACGTACCCGACCAAACCCCTCCTTTGGTTCTCTCCAATCTCGACTTATACTGTACCGACTTGATCGACAGAGGGCAAGTTCTCATTAATTGAGGTGTTTTTATATGGCGCGAAAAATTGAATTTGACCCGGAAGATGAAGAGTTCTTTGGAAAAGTAGGTTCGTTTGGCGTTCCGAAATTCGACAATGAAATGCACGGCGGTGTACCACGTGGTTTCATCATGGTGGCTTTTACCGATACAGGTTCAGGAAGTGAGTTATTCGCAAAGCAATTCACCTCACCTGCCGAAGAATCTGACAATACACTCTACATTTCAACCAATGAAGGACAACAAGAAATCATTCGTATTTTCCAAAAATACGATTGGCCACTTGACATCAGTGTTCGAACCATCGGTGAAGAATACAACTCGACGGTTTTGGAACGTGAACTTTTAGCCAGCCGTTACCGATTGGAAGGTTTCCGACTCGATGATATCCGACGCCTTGCCCAAACTCGGTTTGTTGACGATAATACGCAAGATTATTTGACAGAAGTCACCAATGAAGTCATGGCTTTAGGTCCTTATTTTAGAGCCGTTATTGACAGCCTTGATTTCTTTTTACAAAGAGAAGATCCTGCCCGTGTTATTGCAATGGTACGTATGCTTCAAGCTCATGCTCAATTGAATCGAGGATTGATACTCATTTCGGTCTCAACCCACGGTTTGGACCCACTTGTAAAGCAAGAGTTGTCCTCAATCGCTGATATGGTTCTCTCTTTCCAAGTTCGAACTATCGGTACCGATTTTGAAACTTCAATGATTGTCTCGAAGTTCCGAAACGCTCCTGAAAATTTGAAAGTTCTCGTATTCCGTGTGACTCCAGAAGAAGGAATCACCCCAGAAACCGTTGAACGTATCGCTTGAAGTACGGAACTATTCGGATTCAAACCCAGTACATTGTTTGGTGCTTTTTGGCGACATCTCCAAAGAGGTCGGGTGTGCCGAACCATCATGGGCGACCGAGCGGCAACTGGCGGTTTCGACCCTTCCGGCATCGATATTGATGCATGGGAGAAATTGGAAGAGCAGCTTGAAGAAACCATTCCAAACTATGACCGAGTCAATCGTTTGATGACGTTTGGTCAGGATAAGCGTTGGCGAAAAAATGTTCGAAATCATGCTACAGCAGGGATGAACGTTCTCGAAGTGGGTTGTGGACCAGGTTCATTCGCTGAAGATCTGATTGGTCTTGATGTGACCTGCCTCGACCCTTCATCTGAGATGTTGAAAGTAGCCAAGAAGCGTGTTGACGCTGCTCGAGAATCTCGTGGTGAGCAACCGGCACAGTACATCGAGGCAATTGCAGAATCAATACCTTGTGAAGACGATACCTTTGACATGGTATTTTGTCTTTTTTCATTCCGTGATTTCCAAGATAAAAAGAAAGGACTGAGCGAGATCTACCGTGTTCTCAAACCCGGTGGCAGGCTCGTTATTTGCGATGCAGGAAAAGCCAATTGGGTTCATGGGCTTGGTGGCCGAATCTGGATGGCAACGGTTGTTCAATGGATTGCTCGCTATGTCACGAAAGAGAAAAATCATCCTTGGAAGGGCCTTGCGAATACGTACACACAATACGGTACAAACGGTTACTATCGTGCCATGATGAAAGATGTCGGATTCGATGACGTCCAAGGCCGTTTATTGTGGCCTTTTTTGATGTCAAGCCGGTTTCGAGCGACCAAGCCTGAGCAGGAATGAAACAACTTTACGGTTGGAAATGTCCATACTTTCCGCCCATTAGCCTCATAAACCCCTTCCGATTCACCGAACCACTGGTGGTTTACTTGGGTATGAAAGATGTTCTCCGAAAAATCAAAGAGGCTGAGGAGTCTGCCGAAAAGCAACTTTCCTCTGCTCAAACCGAGTCAAGTAAAATCACTGGTGACGCACGCAAAGAAGCATCAGCACTTGTAACCGGTGCTACTGAGGACTCTGTGAGCGAAACTCAAACAACTCTCGACGCTGCCCGAAGCAAGGCAGGTAAAGAAGCAGATAGCGTTCAAAAAGAAGGTGCTTCGGTCGTTGAAAAAATTCAATCATCTGCATCGAGTCGAAAGGAAAAAGCAGTCAAGAATCTTCTTGACGCCGTTACTTCACAATGAGGCGATATCATGTTTGCTACTTCTGAGATGTCCCGTCTTACAGTAGCAGCTCCTGTCGCTAAGATGGAAGAGATCCTCCGCCTTTGCACCGAACTTTCATGCGTTCACATCGAAGAATACGGTCGCTTTGAAGACGGAATTGGCGTTGGAGCATCAATGAATTCTGCCGAAGCAAATGCCATTAGTAACTTGTTAGTTAAGGTTCAAGCAGTTTCCTCTTCAGTCCAGGCATCAAATACAGATGGTCCAGTTTCACATACTGAAGCGGTCAAAATAGTTGCTTCTTTCGAAGACAAAGTCTTGGCAGCATTAGATTACATCGATACCATTCGTGATGCTCAATCCACAATTGCTACTTCTCAAGAGCAATACCATGTCCTCAATCGTTTGGCTCCTCTCGACCTGCCACTCGAATTAATGGGTGGATTTGAAGGCATTGAAGTATTTGTAGGAGAAGCACGAAGCACTTCGAAAGCCTCAGAAATCTTTTCAGATATACTCTCGGAGATTGAATTGCATGCTGCAGGCGGTCTTATCGCAGTTGCATGCCGTTCCGCACATTCTGCTGAGGTCCAAATCTGCATGGCAGAACTGGGTTCAAAACCTGTTCAAATCCCATCTGGTGAAGGTTCGCCGGCTGAGAAGGCAAACGCTCTTCTCGCAGAAATCGGACGTTTAGAATCAAAAGTTGTGAGCACTCAAGAAGCCCTTGATGCTTGGACTCTTCGGAATGGGCGTAATCTCGTCACCGCTGAAGAACATCTCGTCCGAGAAATGGCAATCTATACCGCACCTACACTGGTTGCAGTGAGCAATCAAGCATTTGCTTTGGATGGTTGGGTTCCAGCTGACCAAGCAGAATATGTCGAAAGCCGTCTCTCTAAGGTTGCTTCTCACGTTAGCATCGAGGCCTATGTCGGTGGACATCATCACGAACATCATGATGAGCCAGAATCTGCTGACTTAGAAGAACTCATTATGCTCTCAAATTATCTGGTGAAGACCAATCAATCAATTTTCCAATTCTTCAAGGCAATTGATTTGGATGATTCCGGCCTCATCGATGGCTATGAGTTCCAAAATGCTCTGAAAAATGCAGATGTTGCCGACCTCCCTCCTTGGGGAATGGGCAAACTGATGGCAGCAATTGATCTTGATGGTGACGGGAAAATCAATTTGCCTGAGTTGGACATTACCCTCACTCGTATTCGAAACACTCCAGATCATGATGACGACCACTATGATGTCGAGCCTCCTATTCAATTCACGAACGGCTCAACTTCCGAACCGTTTGAACTGATGGTCGATTTAGTCGGTCGGCCTAAGTACGGAACATTCGACCCAACCATGCTCATGATGATGACTTTCCCATTCATCTATGGAATGATTTTGGGCGATTGGGGCTATGGAATCGTTCTCCTCCTCTTGGGTGCATGGCTTGGTAGCAAAGCCTTCGCCGTTGATCCAATGGCGCAAAAAGGAATCACTATTCTCCGATGGATGGGCGTTTGGTGTATCATTTGGGGCATTATATTCGCAGAAGGCTTTGGCTTTGTATGGGATAATACCGGTCAAATGGGGAGCGACTCTCCATTCAATGGATTTTATGAATGGACCTATGCGAATATCCACGTCCCTGGAGCAATTGCAGACCTCTTGAATCTTGGAGGCCTCCATATGCCGTTCCACCGAGCATCTGAAGGTCACGGATTACAAGAATACGTGATTCTCTCCATTTACTTGGGCGCTATTCACATCTTCCTGGGATTTATGCTTGGACTTATCAATGTCTTCAGGGCACACGGTGCAGCAGCAGCATTCTTCGAAAAGGGTTCTTGGATTCTTATTCTCATCGGCGGTTTCATGCAATGCCGAAACATGGTTTCAGGCTACAATGATCTGTTTGAATTCCAAATCTGGACCGTCTTACTTATTGTTGGTATCATCAGCCTCATCATCGGTTTGGCCGTCTTCGAGAAATTCGGATGGGCTGGCGGCCTTATCATGGGTCCAATCGAAACATTCGGACTTCTTGCGAACACACTCTCTTATCTGCGAATTATGGCAGTTGGTGTTGCAGGCGTTAAGATTGCAGAAGTGTCCATCACCATGGGCTTTGAGCCTATGATGGATGCATTCAGCAGTGGCGGAATTATGGGGATCCTTGTCGGTCTTCTTTGCTTTGTCTTGTTCATCGGCATCCAAGTCTTCGCCATCGCTTTGGGAATCCTTTCCCCTACCATTCACGCTGCCCGTCTCCACTTTGTGGAATGGATGGGCAAATTCTACGACGGGTCCGGCCGTGCTTTTGCACCGCTCGGTGGCCGTAATCTCCATGTGGAGAATAAATCATAGTCCAACGGACAAAAAAAACGGAGGTAGTAAATATGAACGTAAATACCCTAAAAATGAGCCTAAGAACACTGATCCTTTTGGCAGCCATCACTATGGTTGCTCAAGGTGTCGCAGCAGCTGAAGACGCAGAACTCACTCAATCCGACGGATCGGGATACTCTGCTATCGGTGCTGGAATTGCCCTAGGACTTGCAGCCATTGGCGCAGGTCTCTCTCAAGCAGCCATTGGCAGCGCAGCTGTCGGTATGCTCGCTGAAGATGGAAGCAAGTTCGGTGTCGCACTTATTTTCACTGCTTTGCCAGAATCCATCGTGATTCTCGGTGCTTTGCCTCTCTTCCTTTGAGGAAGAGGACAAACATTCTGGGGCAACCCAGTAAAGTGAAAAAAAACACAAAGAGGAATATATATGACGCTTGAAACACTCGCAAAAGATATCGCTAAATCTGCTGAGGCTGAAGCCTCGGCTATGGTCAAAGCGGCTAATGAAGGGGCCAAGGCAATTCTTGCTGAAGCCAATGAAAAGGCCGATACCATTCGCTCGGAAGCATCTGCTCGTACAGAACGTGAAGCAACTCAAATTGCTCGTGAAGTTGTAGCCAGTGCTCGCCAAGCAAACCAAAAAGAAATTCTCGTTGCACGACGCAAGGTTCTCGATGAGACCTTCCAATCGACCAGCGACGAACTTGGAAACCCGAAACTTTCAGGAAGAGCCAGTTTGCTCAAATCCTTGATGGCAAAGGCTGACAAGATTGGTGGTAATGATTACACAATTCGACCTGTCGAACTTGACCGTAAATCACTTTCAGAAATTGCTGGTAAGCGCACGATTGGGGAACCAATTGTTGGGCTTGGTGGCTTTGTTCTTGAATCGCCAGATGGTTCAGTATCCTACGATATGCGCTTTGATACCCTCCTTGAATCAACATGGGGCGGAAAACTCGCTGAAATTAATTCAATACTTTTTGACTGAGGGATAGATGATGGTAATGCTTGGAAATACACCTTATGTTGCTGCCCGTGCTAAGTCACGTCGGCAGAAGCTTGCGGACCGTTCTAGGCTACGTCAACTGATTAACCAATCACCCGAACAACTGACCGTTGCGGTCAGCGAAATGGGATACCGTGCAGAGATTGATCTCTATGCAGGTCAATTGACTGGTGGCGATTTGGTTGAAGCCGCATTAACCCACAACTTGGAACATGAACTTGAACAGATGCTTTCGATGTGTAACGGCAAAATCCGTGGTATTGTCGAAACCTATACATCACGGTTTGAGTATCATAATGCTAAGGTTGTTCTTCGTGCTGTGGTCAATGATGTTGAACTTGAAAAAGTATCTCATTCCATTCTTCCTGAATTGAATGACATTAACACACCATGGCTGAAAATCATTGAAAATGCTGATGATTTGCGCTCTGCAGTTGTTCAGATGCGTCGTAAATCCTTTGGTCCTGCGCTCAATGCAGTTCCAGAAGATGCTCGACTTTCAGATTACGAAGATGCACTTGATGTTCATTATTTCCAGAAAGCCTTGTCTTCCATGACTGGTAAAGGAGCAGATGTCCGTTTCTTGAAAGAACTTCTTGGCGCTGAAATCGATCACCGCAACCTCTTGAACATTCTTGAGGCTGAAGCAGTCGGTATTTCCTCGGAGGACGTGGTCTCAATGCTTGTCTCAGGTGGTCGTCTCGTACCTTCCCGCGCTTTCTCTTCGATTGCAGCAGGTGGTAAAGACGCCGCTATGGATTTGTTACGAAGTTCAGGCCGATTTGATTTCCCTGCGTTTGAAGCAGCACTTGCTTCTTCGAAGGAAATGAACAGCCTTGACCCCGTCGTTACTTGGTTCAAGGAACGAGAATATGCAATCATGAAGCGAATGAGTTTCCTTCATCCAGTATCCGCACTACCCGTTGTTCACTACATGGCCATGAAGGTCCAAGAAGTGAATGATTTGCGCTTTATCGTTCGTGGGCGCCTTGCTGGACTCTCTGTTGAAGTGCTCGAAGCACATATTTTGTGAGGTGATTATGTATGGATATCGCAGTCGTAGGAACACCAGAATTCACTCTTGGATTCCAACTTGCAGGTATAGACAACCTGCATAACCCTGAAGGAGCAGAGGCAATGATCTCTACCTTCAAAAAACTACTCAACACCAAAAGCGTAGGGATTGTCGTGGTCGACTCCACAATCCTTACTACGCTGCCAGAGCGTCTTCGTGACCAACTCTCGGCATCCATCTCTCCGACCGTGCTTGGCATTGGGACGGAAGAAGACACCACTTTGCGAGATACAATTCGTAAGGCAATTGGAGTCGACCTGTGGAAGTGAAATTCCAAAAAAAATGGAGGAAATATAAATGAGAAATGAAGGAGTAATTTATCGAATATCCGGTCCTGTTGTAACTGCAACTGGCATGAACGCTGCAATGTATGACGTGGTTCGTGTTGGCGATGAAGGTTTAATGGGCGAAGTAATTGAACTGCACGGCGATAAGGCTGTCATCCAAG
>CAJJCQ010000042.1 GCA_905182725.1 uncultured Candidatus Poseidoniales archaeon | reverse complement strand
TGATGGATTGAAATACATTGCTTTGAAACCATTTAAATCAAAGAAAAATAAACGAATCACAAAAATTTGGCTGCTTGACACCATTCTTATCATTGCGCATTTTGCACTTTGGATCGCCCTCCCCATTTTCGCAGGACTTTCCTGGCAAGTAACGCTTGGATTTTACGCTCTTCTTTGGGGATTGGTAGGGACGTACCTCACAGCTATTTTCATCGTTGGCCACGCAGGGCGGCCAATCATAACCGAGTATGACCAGAACTGGCGCCTCCAAATTGAGACAGCACGGCGAATCAAATTCGGCCCAATTGGCTCATTCTTTTTCGTTGGACTTGATTATCAAATAGAACATCACATGCTCCCAGCACTTTCCCATTTCAATCTTCCAAAAGCAGCCCCTTTAGTCAAGGAATATGCTGAAGAACGAGGCTGGGAATACCAGGAGATGGGATTCCTACAAGCACTCTGGGAGTCAACAACCCACCTTCACTATGCATGGAAAACCCCCTCACTTGTGTTAAATGAAAGCGGAGAATTAAGCGAACCTCTTCAATTAGAAAACCCAACTGCGTGAAAACCTCTTCAAAGAGAACCACCACGCGATGATGTGGCAACCGAACGACTCTACCTCAAAAGCATTAAATCAGGATATTTCACTGATTTTAATGCCACAGTCTCTTCTGTAGACGCCGATAAAGTTTCACTCGACCGAACTTTGTTTTACCCCCTTGGTGGTGGACAGAATTGGGATATTGGAACACTTGAAGGACCAAACGGCCCCGTATCTGTTCACGAAGTACGAGGACGTGAAGACATTCTCCACACACTTGATTCACAGCACCAACTTGAAGTTGGAGATGAAGTGAAAGGGGCAATCGATTGGCAAAGACGCCACGCACACATGCGAATGCACACTGCCCAACATCTTGTTTCAGGCGTTGTATATGAGGCGTTTAACGGCGCAAGGACTGTTGGTAACCAAATCCACGATGACCGCTCTCGAATCGACTTCAACCCTATTTCATTCACCGAAGAAATGCTTGAGGAAATCACTCGACAAGTCAACATACTCATTGATGCTGATCACAAAGTAACAGATTCGACGATGACGCGCGAAGAAGTCAATTCCGAAATGCCGCCTGAGCGGACAAACATGGACCTTCTCCCATCATCCGTTAAAGAACTTCGAGTTGTAAAAATAGGAGATAATTTGGACTTATGCCCGTGTGCTGGGACGCATGTCCAACAACTTGGAGAAATCGGACATATCGAAATCACCGGTAAGAAATCCAAAGGAAAAGGAACTCAACGGATCACCTATGAACTACATATCCCAACAATAATTCCAACACCACTGACGGAAATAATTTGAAACGAAAGGATAGAATCTCTAAACACTTTTTAACCAACCATCACTAAATGTTATTTAAAAAGCAATTAATCAATCTTCAATAACACTTGATTTTTCAGAATCTTCAAGCAAATCGTCAACTTCAGAAAGAACACTTTTCCACTCCTTTCTCTGCTTTTGAATCTCTTCAAAATTCTCTTTTACCGCCTGCTCCTTTTGCTTAACAGGTATTTTCTTTACATTCGCAGCAGCCTGAAGACGGTCAGTGAGGGCCAAATCTTCACCACTTCGCTCACTCCGGTCAACCTGTTGAATTTCACGAGACGGAATTGTTCGCGCACCATATTCTGAGTGATCTTTTTCTTCAAACATCTCGAGCATTTCTTTCCGTTCATCTTCTGTCGGGGCATCATCGACCCACTGATTTTGATTCGCAACATCTCGAACAACATTTGCCTTTTTACGGATTTTTTGCTGCTCGAATAGAGCCTCAATATCTTCAAGAGTTGGCTGTGGCACTGGTTCAGAAAGTCCAGCTGCAAGGTGTTGCTGTTCAACGAGAACCGCACCATGGATTTCATCGTGATCGTATCGGTGCGGGGCAGCCGCCATCATCAACATCTCTTTTGCAAACTGCGTAAACGGGTCATCGTGTGATATCGCTGCAATTTGGTCACGGACGGAAGTGTGGTGGGAAATACAACGTTTACACCGTACCGATGCAGCAACATCAACAGCATCACAACGCAGACAACAGGCTTGAAAACCCATCTCTTTCATTGCGCGCCTCGGCATCGACATGGTTGGCCCCATTGTAGTGCAGTGCGGCTGACGCATCAAACTTCGGATGCGAGGCTTCAAGTCCAACGCCGAGAATCATTAGGTATGGCAGGAAGAGATCCTCGAGCAGACATACTCGACGATGACCCTTTTCGAAATCAAAAACCACGCGTACACCGAGTCCATACGCGCCAATCTCAAGACGGAACCATTCATTTTGACACAGGGTCAAGTACGCGAGTTAATCCATTATTCGCACAAATGATGGGATTTGCTCAGCAACAGCCTGCTCAAATGCACAAGGGGAAAATTTGGCATTTTAGCGACGAAGAAAAGAAACACCTCCGACTTGCAACAGCAGCCTTTACCGTAGCTTTGGGATTCATGGCAGTTGGTGGGATCTGGGGTATCAAATCCCTCGGCCCTATTCCCTGGGTCATTCAATTTCTACTTTCGATGCCAGTCCTTCTCCTTGCTGTTGGTCCAGCCTTTCTCCTGCATGAAATTGGACACAAAATCGTAGCGAAGAAGAACGGTTGTTGGGCAGAGTTTCGAGCAGATCCAGGCGGCTTAAGGTTCGGGATATTCCTTTCTTTTTTCATTGGAATCCTCTTCATGGCGCCAGGGGCAGTGATGGTTGCTGGACTTGTCACTCGTCGCCAAAACGGACACATAGCAATCGCAGGCCCACTCGTTAACTTTGGATTGTTCTTGATTGGAATTCCACTTTGGGGGATAATTCTCGGCCTAACTGGTGCCTTTGATGCAGTCATACCCGGAGCCGGTTATATCCTCGGTGGCCAACTTATTTGGCAAAAAATGCTAATCGACGCTGGAGTTTATTGGATTGGAGCCAATTTAATTCTCGGTCTTTTCAACATGCTTCCTTTTGGACCACTCGATGGAAACAAGGTCAAAGATTGGAATGAAAACGCATTCTATATCACTATCTCTGTATTTGCACTCCTTGTCATCACTATGTTTTTAGGAACTTGGTCACCTACCACAGTCCTCGAATCCATCGCAAGTCTCTTTTGAGAAAATCAACAGCGAAAACTATCACAGATAAGCGTTGAGAACTGGCTTCTCATCCAAGTGGAAGAAAGAATAAGATGCCCACCATGTAATAATATCAAGGCTATCAACGAGGTTCGATACACCTGAGTGTTCTTCACCGTAGTCCTTACCTGTCGTATCCATCCAAATTTCCATTTCCTCGAGTGTATCGCACGTCTGATGGTAACACCAGTATCCATCAACAAGGCCGCCGAATCCAATCGTCACGGTGCCTAAGTTGTCTTGGAAACTCGCATGGTCTGAACGTGCAGTGACGTCTTCATAGACAATAATTTCTGGTTTACCTCTTTCGAGCCAGTCGTCAACTTTCCATGTATCGTCAGCAAACCCTTCACCGATGAGGACACTTTGTTGTTGTTCAACACCAATTGCATCAGCGCCAATCCACAAGGTAAGCCCAACCATTTCTGGCTGATTGATGACATCATGGTCGAGTGAAGGGCCGAGATAAACACGCATTGGCCAGACTTCCTCATCCTTCGGATAACCATCTGGATCAACGGTTGTTGCGGGATCTCCGTGTGGTGCACCGCCGCCACCAGGCCAGTTTACTCCAGCCATGTCGAGATTGATATAATTGGTAACGGTAACATCAGGGTTGTCTTCTTTGACATAGTAATCAGTCCAGTAATCACTTCCGCGCTTTCCACCTTCTTCACCAGACCAGAAACAGAACACCATTGTTCTTCGGGTATCGAAACTTGACATTGCTTCAGCAACCGTGAGAACCATACTTGTTCCTGCAGTATTGTCGTAGGCCCCAACACCTGTTCCATAGGTGCGAACTCCAGTTACGTGAGGGTCAATGAGTAATGCATTGGCGGGTGGGGCGACATCAAAGTGAGCTCCAAAAACCATCCACTCATCCGGGACTTCATTTCCATAACGGAATCCACAGATGTTGTAGGATTCAGGGTTTTGATTTCCAAAAATATCCGTAAACTCATAGCGTTGAGTAACAACTTCCAATCCAAAAGATTCGAGTTTATCCATCAGATAAACAGCCCCTGCTTCAAAGGCCAGATTTCCTTGCCCAGCCCAGCGATTGAGGTAACCAACTGCGCCATCGGACAAATCCAACGGGTCAGGAGTCTGATCGGTAAGGTGGTGAAGATAATTGTACGTTGTGCGTCCATTCACCAGCCCGGTTGAATGCCGCCCACCTTCATCACTCGAATACGCAGGAGCCATATCTCTCACAATCATGAGCGGATAAGCAACAACAGGCCCGCCCGAATCTAGGCTTGCATTCAAGCTAACGTTTTCACCAGCAAGGCGCTCAATAGCCCCGCCGTTTGCAGCAAGATGCCCATTGTCAGTATACCAGGTCGCCCACGATTCATTCGCATCCCTTATAGGCCAATTATCTCGGCCAAAAGAACCAACGAGAATGATGGCAGTGTCAGCGCGTGGTGGAGCGAGAACAGAGAGCTGAACGGACTGACCTGCCTCCAAATCAACGACTGTCGAATTCATAACAAACCCAGATTCGGCATCTTTGATGAGGTAAG
The DNA here is from genome assembly GCA_905182725.1 of uncultured Candidatus Poseidoniales archaeon. Taxonomy (GTDB): domain Archaea; phylum Thermoplasmatota; class Poseidoniia; order Poseidoniales; family Poseidoniaceae; genus MGIIa-L1. The sequence goes on along the minus strand of CAJJCQ010000042.1, from coordinate 3,919 downwards.
GGATAAAGACTGAAAGAGACTTTTCAGCGGTAATTGTCACGCCCTGAAATACACCAGCAGTCCATGTTTTTGGAGTGATGTCAACATCGTCCTCAGTGATACCAACAGACTCATTTTCACCGAAACAACCGGACAAAGGAGCCAAAGCCATCAACAGAACAAGCATCAATGCCTGCATTCCCTTTGCGCCGCCCATGAATACGCCTCTCGCCTCGCCTTTCTCAAACCTGCGCTTGAATGTGAACTGTGTATGGAAACCATCAGTACATGATTCCGACTGTATAGTACACCTCTACTACCTATTAATCCTTTTTTAAGAAATAATTTTCCATAAAACAGAAGAAAGTTACGAAAACCCATTCTTTAAAGGCAATTGTTTGATATAGGTCATATGACAATAACCGAATGATAACATGACTGGAAATGAAGATTACTCCTTTGATATCCTCTTTATCACCCGAGAATTAGGAGAAAAAACCATGAAAAAACCAATCCGAACAAAGTACCTTTGGGCAAATACAGTCATTATTGACGATGTAAACCACCGCTGCCCCGTCATCGAAGGCTAACTTATTCTGATTCTTGGGTCACTTCGATAGATTCGAGTCCGTCCTGGTTTGCCCGATCGTTACGGATGCTAAGGACAAGCATGAAAATTCCCAGTGAGGCAAATACCATAACAGCATACAGGGCGTTTTCTGTGGTTATACTGGATTGCTCTCCTTGCTCTTCCACACTTATTTCTTCATCACATCCTGCTCCGAAACAATCACCAATAGTTGGTTGCCCAGGTTCTTCGTGGATGTCTGGGTTAACGATAATCGAATGATTCCACACATCAGTTGTCGTATTATTGACTACTCGTTCAACTTGGTATGCATATGTTCCAGCAGAGGAGTTTCCAAAAACAAATGCATGCGATACTGCACATGATTCATCTTCTAATGTGCCGTTTTCATCAAGGGCACATGAACGAGTTAACCATACAGACACATTATCCCCGTCACCTCCAAAACCTCCGTCTTGATCGAGGTCAATTCGAATTTGCATTGATGTATTTTCTGTAGAGTCACGCATACGGAATACGATTCCATTTCCTTCAACAAATGCTGTATCGGTCACATTTCCAGGGCGAACTTCATCTTCAACAAGAATAACATTGAGGGTTTCCTGTTCGTGCGCTGATGCCGAAGGCACAAGGAAAAACAGAGTAAAGAAAACAACGAGCACCTTCAATCCGCGACTCCGCCCCATACTTTTCCCTTCACAACCTTACATAAAGACAAAACGGAAGAGTGTGCCGTCGAGGATTATGGGAGCGAAGGAAGTAGGCCTCGGCATTTTCATTGTCGCGCTTCTTGGTTCAGCCAGCATCCTCACATTCGGCCTTTCATCTTCATCAGATGAAGAGGTAAAATCAATGCAAAATTTTGAGGACCCGTTGTTCCAAGGCGAAGGGCACGACCATTCAAACGCATCACAACATATTGCTGGAACAGACAATATGGAACTCCTCGATTATAATTCTCTCACAACAACAGGGAATGCAGAGATCCAAGTTGCCACTACACCAGATGGCGACACCTATGCCTATCTCGCAGGATGGAATGACATGCATATCGTGGATGTTACCGATCCAAGCAACACGACGGTGACGGGTGTTTACAACGACCCAAACACACAAGTTCTCGATGTCAAATATCTCGAATACAACGGCCGAGAATACATTCTTCAACAAAACCAACTCATCGACCCGGGCAATTCCGACCCCAATATTGGTGAATGGAGCGACCCCGCACAAGTTTCTGTCAACCTTATCGACGTTACCGATAAGACCAATCCAACTTGGATTGATTCGTGGTATGATGTGGACCACCCAAGCGGTCCACACAATATCTACACTCAAATGATTGATGGTGAATGGTACGTATTTATCGCTAATCCTGAGTATGAAGAATGCAATGATGCAATTGGAGAGGCTTGCGGCGGCGTCACCATTGCGCACCTCAATCTCGATGGTTCAGCATCTCGAAACCTACCCGGGGTTCCTGCATCCGGAATTGGCCATACCATCATCAAAGTCGGCGAATATGAAGTTGCATGGGAAGCAACGAACGGTGGCTGGATTTACATCCATGACATGACGGTTCAACTTTGGCCTGGTGAAGATCCGAACGACCCTCGCTACGGTCATACATTCATTTACGGAAGTTATTGGGAAGCTGGTTTGAGAATCGCTGATGTAACCAATGTCCCCCATCCAGTGAACTCTCCAGAAGAATACACTATGCACGCCACCCTGTGCAAAACAGGCTTTGGCAACCCACTCCAATGCCGATGGCGAGCCGAAGAAGTAGGCCAATGGATGGAATTCCTCGATTTAGATGAAGACGGCAACCCAGACAGTGGAACCAACGGTAATGTAAACGGAGGTCGCGTATCCTACATCCATTATGCTGAACCCTTCCCGACAATGGTTGATTTGTCCCACGTCGGGTATTCTGATGAACCCGTTCATCTGGTCACAGCAGCCGTAGAAGTCTTATCGACAAGCGTTGGCACAGGCATCATCTATCTTATCGACACCACCGATTACACCATGATTGATGGGCAATTAAAATTCCAACCCAAACTGATTCGAGATTGGGAGATTCCGTGGGCAAGTGAACACTGTTATGGAGCAGATTGTGAAGCCTATCCGGATGGCGATGAATGGTTGTTGTTTTCACCGCATAACCTTGACAGCGCCTATTTTGAAACAAACGAAACAACCGATCAAAGCCATGGAGGGGGCTGGGATGGACGTCTGTACATTTCTCATTATCACGCAGGTTTGTGGGTCATCGACATTGAAACCCTGGTTGCACCGACCAATCCAGACGACCGAGTCGCCACCCATTTCGAGGCAACAGTAGGGTGGTATTTACCTCATGGAGAAGATGGAACTCCGCTTGATTCAAGCTTCTATGATTTCGGCTGGGTGCCTTTCCTTTGGGCCGTTGAACATCATAACGGCATTACCTATGCATCTTGTATTTCGACGGGACTGTACATCGTCCAACTTGAAACCGACATCGCCTATCTTGGGCAATTGATTTGAGGCATTACAATGAACGCTAAAGTTGCTATGGCTGCCCTTCTTTCACTCACACTCCTCTCTGCAGGATGCACTGGGGTGGAAAGCGTCACTCCTTTTTTCCACGGCGAAGACATCACTCCATCAATTGCAGTTGAAGACTTCACACTCATCGACAGCACGGGTCAAGATTGGAATTATCAAAATCAAACCGATGGCAAGGTCGTCGTTATTGCTTTTTTATTCACCAACTGTATTGACATTTGCCCAATTGTCACCGAAAACCTTCGCTGGGTTCACAGTCAATTAAGTGAGGAAGAACACAACCAAACTCAATTTTTGACGATCACGGTTGACCCGTGGAGAGACGATACAACAGCCCTCTCAGAATGGACGCAATACAGAAACGCTTCATGGCCACACGTTACCGCCAATTCTACTGAAGAAAGCTCGCCGATGTTCCAAACCATTCAGTCGGTTTGGGCAAACTTTGCCGTAGGATTATCTATTGAGGAAACAACAGAGAATGAAACCAACACCTCGGCAAGACATCACCCAGATGCTTACAGTGTCAATCATTCAACTGGCACAGTTCTGGTTGACTCAAATGGAATGCAGAGGATTTGGTGGGGCGATAACGACTGGTTGACTGATTTAGTCTTAGCAGATATCCAAACACTTCTGGAAGACGCTTAACTTAGAATTGCAACTAATTCGTTAAGCAGAGGGTACCCTCTGCAACACTATTGTGTAAGGGATAAATCACAATTCATTCGGAACCGGAACTTGATCCATGTGTAAGAAAGCATAGACAGCCCACCATGTCACAATATCCCAGGAATG
>CAJJCQ010000041.1 GCA_905182725.1 uncultured Candidatus Poseidoniales archaeon | reverse complement strand
TTTCTGGGTGCAAGTTAATTTCCACACCTGTGATCGAACGCGCCCCATGTCCAGTAATGACGACATCAGACTGAGATTCGAGTGGAATGTGGTATTCTACACCAATGAGAATTGGATAGGCGCCGATTTGGCGACCAAATGTAATGCCTGCTTTTCCCCTACACGACTCCGCAGTATGCGCTTCAGTTTGGTGTGTTGCCAATCGAGTGCGGCCATCATGCGTCTCCCAATGCACATCGGATAATACTTCACCCATAGGGAATAATTCTTCCAATAGCGGTCCATCAATGGTGTCTCGGACATTCGTTTTGAACATGTTGAATTCCTTTTGAGGAATTTCTTGAAAGCCTTCTCCTTCGACTTGTCGAATATTGATTCGGCGTAAAAGAAGCCCTTCACGGCGTATTTCATGCAGCAGGTCGAGGTTCATTTGGTAGGTGGCAGCAGATTCTCCATTCAGCCCTGCAATGAAATTGAGACCAGGTAAGAGTTTGGGTAATCCTCGTTCTCCTCTTTCCCGTCCATATTTATTGATGAGACGGATTGCAGATTTCAATTGAGCAGGGTCGCAATTGAGCCAATTGGCTTCGTGTACGCTTGGGTCGGCTGATTCAAGGCCAAAGGAAAGAACTGCACCATCTGACAAAGTCTCCACCAGTGTTTTGGTAATCTCTTCAGATTCCTCGAGATTCTGAGCGATGATCGAGGGATTGCCATTATCGGTATGAAGGATACCAAGTCGTTCATCTTCACGCAAACCATGTAGCAGTTGAGCGATTGGTTCAGGATTTGGTATGGGGTATTCGAGTTCTTGAACACCTTCTGCCATGTAGGTATAGGTGTCAGTCATTCCTCCAAGTCGAACGTGTTGCACACCGGCATCGTGTGCCAGTCGAACTTCTTCGATGATGTCCTCAGGAGTTCGCCAAATTGGAATTCCCTTTTTAGGTTCAATGCAAAACTTGCAACCACGTTTGTAACGAACACATCCTTGGTAGACTTCGACTTCATAGGTGAGTGGACCTTTCTTTTCTTCCGTTCCTAGGTCAGGATGGTCAGTGACCGATTTACTGCGTGCACCGGCTTGGGCCCATTGTGTCCATTGTTCAGCAGTGCGTCGAGTATGTTTCCATTCTCCAGATTGCAGGTAGGTGTGAAGAGTTGCATCTGTATCTTGAACTGCCAAAAACAAATTCTTGCGTAACGGTGTCCACCCTTGTTGTCTCCAACCACGTATTGCCCATCCACCGAAAAGTGCAGGGACATTCATTGGAAGGTTGCTGATCAGAGTTCGAGTCTCTTTGAGTGAAAGGGGTGTGCCTCGTAAGTATCGTCCTGGGACAACTGCACCTGCGATGCATGCAATGCCTTCGATGTTGGAAAGTCGGTTTCGCGCCCACGATTCACCATTTGTTCTTACTAAATCTCGCCACTGGTCAATGGTGATATAGTCATAATCGATGTTTGCCTGTTCTAAAACACCACAAAGATAGCGAATATGGAATCCAACATACGGCGGAACTCCGAAAGCAGCAGGTTCATCTTCATAGCCGTCAAGAATCAACCATTTGGGTGAAGTCTGTTCGACCATGATGGCTAACCTCGAGTTGGTTGCCTTCAATCCTTCTTCTCTTGACGACGTCGAGAGCGCTTCTTTGAATCTTCTTCCTCTTCACGGAGGGCTTGAAGTTCACGATTGGATTTGCCATCAGAGTTGTCGCTAGCTTGAGGCTTCTTGTTGCCGTCGCCACCTTTCTTACCGGCCTGTGATACATCGACTTTGATGCGACGTCCAAGTAATTCCGAGCCGTTGAGTTTCGAGACGATTTCATCTCCTTTGTCGGTTTCCTTCACGAATGCAAATGCAAAGCCCTTTGGTTTTCCATCGCCACTGGTTGCAATGACGAGGTCGTTCACTGTCGCAATTCCATTAAACATGGCTTTGATGTTCTCTTCAGTCGCCTTGAAAGGTAGATTTCCGATATAGAGTTTGAGTCCTTCAGGATCCTTTCTCTTTTCCTTCTTTCCTTTCTTATCGTCACTGTCAGCATCTCGAACGCCAATTTTGCGACCGTTGATTTTGTGGCCATTGAGTTTTGCAGCAGCAGCATCAGCGTGTGATTTATCGGAATAGGTGACGAATCCAAAGCCACGGTTCACTCCATTATCATCAGTGAGGACAATACAGTCAGTCATGTCACCGTGTTCGGCAAACAAAGCACGAAGTTCTTCGGTTCCTACTTCACGTGGAAGACCACCGATGAACAAACGGCAACCTGGTGCGTTTCTTGGACGACGGCCTTGGCCACCGGCTTCTCCTTCGAATCGGAAATAAGTTCGTTCACGACCGTCCTCTCGAACGTCAGCAGCGATGAATGTAGCTCGGCCTGATGGGCCTTTGGCAAACATTGCTTCAGCAGCAGCACCCCAACGCTTACCAGAGTTGTTGAGAGCACTGGCGCCTTGGTCAAGTTCAGCCCAGCCAGCGCCGTAGTTGTCGGCAAGGGCTCGGAAGGATTGATAATTACAGGTAGGGCAACGGACGTTCCAGTCGCCGTCAAGGTGAGGAACAAGAACATCGCCACATGGTGGGCAAATGGCATGAAGAACACCACAGTCGTCACGGTCTCGGAAACTGATACGAAGAACAGGGCTGTTCTCTTTGACTTCTGCTCGACATACGTCTCGTCGTCGGACTGCATCAGCAGTTTGATGCATGAAACGGTCGACAATTCCAGTAACGTGGAATTGCCCGTAGAGATGTTCGGGAAGAACGCTGCCAGGTTTTCCTTCTACACAAATGACCTGCGCTTCACCGTTCTTTTCATTGAGTTTGACAATTTCACACAGAACCGTATCGCCAATTTCTGGCGTGACGATCTTTTTTCCTGCAGCAACAATAGCCATTCCTTCCTCGATTGAAAACATTCCAGTTGTCGTTGCTAAAATATTCCCATCGATTTCGATGGTTCCTACTCCAGCCTCGCATTCTGATGAGGTTGATACATGTGTTCCGGGGGTGACGAGGCTCGGCGTCATAATTTTCATTCCTGTAGCAAACGTGGCCTGAGGTAGGTCGCACGCTGTGTCGCTTGTTTGAACCGGTGTGCTTACCCCTTTTCAACCCCTCATATAGAGAAATTTGAGTCTTCAATCCTCATCTTCGAGTAACTTGGCATCGCCGGGCCGATGGAAGCGCCAACATCGTACGGTTGTCGTCGCTTTTTTCTTGCTGTGATGGAGGTAGGTTGGGGGAAGGCGAAATTCAGTTTCGAGCATGGCTTCAGATTCATAGCCATAATCCCGTCCAAGTGCTTGTACGTGTTTTGATTTGGCACTGTGAAGGACATGGACAACAGGTGCACCAAGTGAAAATGCATATTCTAAAAGTGGACGGTCTGCCTTAGCCGTTTGCACACCCCAGGGTGGATTCATCAACACAATGTCAGGAACAATTTCAGGTTGTTCACTTTGAAGCGAAATATGTTCTTGAATCACTTGGACGGTACCTTCGCAACGGGGCGAAAGGCGTTCAGCATTGCTTTTTGCAATCTCAACTACCAGCGGATCTGCTTCAACCAAAGTGACGTGTTGCGCTCCGACCAGTAAACATCCGAGTCCGAGGATTCCGTTTCCTGCACCCAAATCGAGAACCCGTTTCCCTTCCATCTCATCGACTTGGTCGATGCCAAGTATCCAATAGGCAGCTAAGTCTCCTTCAGTTGCGTATTGTTCGAGTTCAACCGAAGTACACGGGTGAGGTTGTAGTTTCGACAATTCAATTGCCAAGTGCTTGGGTCGCATTGCCATCACCAGCGTGGCTGTTGGTTGTATTGATTTTGAGAATATTGTTGCTGTTGTTGCTGCTGTTGTTGAGCAAGAGCTTGTGCTTGAAGGCGCATGTAGTGGATTTGTTCAGCTTCTTGACGAAGTCGAGCAAGTAATTGTTCACCAGGCTGTTGATTACCGCAAAATCTGCAGAATCGAATGCCATCTTGGTGTTGTTGACCGCAACTGATACAGAACCCCATGTGCTTGCCTCCATTCTATCGTTCGGTCGAATCAATTTGAACCTTCTCATCACATTGCGGCTAATTGTAGGAACACTGGCCATGTTTCAAATCCTTCAGCAGATGCTCTTTCGTTGAGATTTTCCCAACGAGGGTCATCCATCATATCCGATGGAGCGACTCCAGCTGCTAAGAGGCCGGTGACCAGTTCACGGAACTCACGCTCAATATTCGACATTTCAGGTTCTGGTTCTGGAACCGGTTCCGGTATTGGTACATTGTTCGAAGAAGGTTCAGCCAACATTTCAGGTTCAGCAGGGGTTTCTGGAAGTTCTGTAGGTGGTCGTTCTTGTTCAGTAGTTTCAGCACCCGGCGGTAGAGGGATGAATACATGTTCACCATCTGCTTTTTTAGGTTTTGATTCAGTAGGTGGCAGTGGTAATGACGCCAGTTCAGGTTCTTCTGTTAGGATCTCCTCGGTCATGCTGTCAAGCAGGTTTGAAGAGAAGTCATTCATCATGTCATCCATGTTTCGATTTGCTTCCTCAGCCACAGATGGTACAGCAACGGGCATTTCACTTGGTGATGCTTCAGTGATTTTCACCTTCTTTTCGAGACGCCCAACACCCAATACTTCTGCTTGTTGGCGAGCAAACTCTGCCGCTTGACGACGTGGTAGGCTGACAAAACATTTCCCAGGGATTGATGATGGTGGAAACGGGAGGTAATACCGTTCAAGTGGAGGTAAGGATGGGTGGCGAAAACAAAGAATGCGTTCCGTCTCAAACGGTCTTTGAGACGGCATATCCATGGTAAAAGGTACGGATACAATCTCTATCGAACTTCGCATCCACTTTTCATTTGTAATGAGATGTTGCATCCATGGCCCCATATCGGGACTTGCCAAATTTACAAATTGAAAGGAAGCATCTCGGGGATTGAACTCTTGTTCTTCGAGTAATGTGGCTTCTCGACGAGGTCGGTGGAATACGGTGAGGACCGGCTGGCCATGTTCGACCATATCGCCATGCAATTCCAAAAGTTTCCTTTCTTTGCGTGGACAGATCAACAAAACGAGCATACGAGAAGCATTTTGGTCCCAGATTTCACCCCACCGAGACTCAGCCTCATTGGCAAGTTGACCTATGGTCATGTCAGGAATCATTGCAGTAATACCCATGTCCGCACCAAACCGAGGGTGCAGTCGCCGCATTTATGCCTACTGTTGTTTCGTGATGCTCAGGGGATGTGTCCTTTAACAACGGCTTGTTCTGCTAACAGCATTGTACCGCCTGCAGCACCTCGAATAGTATTATGCGAATATGCAGAAAACGAAAGAGTAAATGTGTCAATGATTTTTACATCACCAACGATGATTGCCATACCAGTTTGCAAATCTTCACTCGGTTTTGGTTGGTCTGCAAAAGTAGTGCCGTTGCTCCAAAGATGGTGTTCAACATCAATGTGTTCTACGATGTGCAAAGGATGTACTGGGGCGCTGGGGCATCGCATCGCCGCTTTTGGGAATTGATGTGAGGTGAAGGCTTGAAGCACCGATTCAAGAGAGAATGGATGAGCAAATGTTGCTTTGACAAAAACCTGATGTCCATCTCTGCGGGCGACACGTTGACATTCAATATCAAGTTCAAAATTAGCAGGAATGACTGTCGTTCCGTCGAGTGTTCCAAACACATGAAGAAATTCTTCAGCAACTTTCTCGGCTTCTCCAGGTATTTCAGAATCGAGTACCCCTTTGTTTGCATTTTCATCGAATAACAGTTGCCAGCCTGCACCTGAAAGCGCTTGTTCGCTGCGCATGTGGACCGTTTGTATTTCGAACATTCGCAGCGCTGCAAGTGGTACTGCCATTGGAATCAAGGTGCAATTGGTGCCGCACATGATCGGTCCTTTCGTGGTTGAAAAAGCGGTGGAATGTTCCGCATTGATTTCAGGAATCACCAGCGGAATACCCTCTTTTCCACGATGGAAACTGGCATTGGAAAATACGGCAATTCCTGCTTGTGCTAATTCACTTTCAACACGTTCAGCAACATCACTTGGTAGGCAAGAGAAGGCAACTTCAATGTCTAATTTTAGCATGTCTTGGATAAAAGAATCACTTGAAAGGTCAAAGATTGGAACCGAAGGTAAAGTTGGACGCAATTGTTCGAGTCTCCATGGAATCTGTTCAAGTGATTTTCCGGCATTTTCTTGCCGACCTCCAACCGCCTTCAATTCAAACCAAGGATGATTGCAGAGTCGTTGTTGCATACGTTGGCCGACCAAGCCTGATGCGCCGAGTACGACAGTTGGTCTTCGGCGCATAGTTCGGGCTCTCGGCAGAATGCTTTGAGCCTTGTCGTTTCACTGAATCGTTAAGTTTCCTTCACCCAGACGACCCTCGTGGGGAGTTGAGAATATTCGTCGAACCAGTAATTTCCGGAAAATATTCCATCCATCTTTGACCGAACCTAACTTTGCTTCGCCCAATCGTTTACTGTAACGGATCGGTACATGTTTCACGTCAAGTTGCTCAACAGCACAAGAAGTGTACATTTCCGCTTCGATTTCAAAGCGCATAGAATTGAGTTTGAAAGCTGAAACGGCCCGACGTGAAAAAGCCCAGTATCCAGAGCACAAATCATTCATTGGGAGTCCATAAAGTGCCACAGCAATCCATGTGAGCATATGATTTCCAAAATAATTGGTTCTCGTCATTGCATCTGGGTCCATGGCGCCACGCAATCTGTCACCAATGACAACCTCAGCATGATTCAGTTTCGAAAGGAGTTTGGGCATCTCTTCTGGATGATAGGTTCCATCCGGGTCAAACATGACCAATGCGTCACATTTCGATTTGAGAAAGAGATGGAATCCGAGTCGCATTGCAGCACCCTTTCCTTTTCCCTGTTGAAGCATGAACGTACAACCATGCGATTGTGCAATCTCTTTCGAGTGATCTTCACTTCCTCCATCGATCACTAATATTTCAATTTCCCAACCCTTTTTGGAAAGTTGTTCCACTGGTATGCGTGGCAGAATTTGAGCCAAACCTTGTGCCTCATCCAAGGTGGGTAGCATAATCATTACCCGCTTCATGACTCTTCCAGCCCATGTTTGGCTTTGATGACTTCGCTCTTTTCATGCCTCAATGTTGTATTTCAACCCAATGAAGAGTTAATCCTGTAGAATCAAGAAGTGAATCTCCTCGGCCTGAAAGTCCGAGAGGATTGAGCCAGCGACTTCCACTTTCGTCATCCGACCAATCGATTTCTAAGTATGAGGTGGAATCGATATTTTGTTGTTCAAAACAAAGTGAATGCCAGCCTGCAGCATATCCCGAAAGGAGCGATGTTTCATTGGTTTGCGTTCGGAAGGTCAACTGAACTTCACTGACTTTGCCTTTTGCTTCGAAGACAAGGCATGCCTTTCCATCACCGTTAAATGCCTCCTTCGAGGAAAAGGAAACAACAGAATCACTGCCTTCTGGAATGAAGGCACGCTGGTTTCCGAGTTGAAGTGTATCGCGGAAGCGATGTTCGCTCCAAGGATCGTTTCGCATCGAACACAGGTCATCGCATGTCGAAGAATCCACTTTCAAGAAGTGTGATGAACTCGCTGAACCTGAAGCATCGAATGCCCAGAGTACACTACCTTGGCGTTGCAGGAGAGGCTCCCAATACACCGATTGAGCCAGTGTCCAACCAACCGTACCTAAGGGTGAAGAGATGGCATGAGTGATGTTAAGCGTTTGAATCTTTGAAGGAAGATCAGAGTACACTGCCGTTGTTGCAGCCGATTGAATACTGCTTTCTACGTGCAAGAGTCCGAGTGTCGGTATACTTGTTGTTGCTACATTGGACGGAGTCACGTACACATATCCCCATTGTGCATTCTCTGTGTACACAATGCTTCCTTCTGGCAATTCGGCTAATGCTTCATGTATTTCTCTGTCGCCAAGAGTCGTTGCATGTAATTCCTCATGCTGAGAAACTTGAAACAAAACAGCATTTCCAAAAAGAGTTCCAAAGAATATGAGGACAGAGAGTCCTGTAGCGACATACCTGTGTGGATGTGGGTCCCAGCCGATGGTGAGTAAACTTCGTCGTTCATCTAAAGAAGTAAGGCACGTCGATTCACTCCACCAAAGAGCCACAATAGCTGCTAAAGGTATGTGGAATGCGTGTAATCCCATAGAATACAAGACATAGGAAAGTAATGAAAGTACGGGTATTTGTTGTAAACCATCAATCAAATGAATACCGGTGAGGACCCATAAGCCAGTGAACCACACGGCGAGTAATCTTCCTTCGATACTCTCTCGCATTTTCCATGCCCCGATTAACCCCAATACCAAGAGGATCCCATTATACATGAACATCGGGCGCCCACCTTGCCAACCGTATTCCGCAAATACGGCACTATCGAGCATCCGTGGTGCCAAAATCAACAGAGCAATGATACCTGCAATTGTCAAAAGAACCGAACTCGCCAAAAGTAATTTTTTGATGTTCGCACCGTGTTTTTCATCAAGACTTAGACCGATGACGAGGTGAGCAAACATGAGCATACCCAAATAAATCGCTCCTGTTGGATGAATCAACAGTACGCTGAAGAAGGCGAGGATGAATCCGGTCGTGTGATGCTTTCCACGTGTTGAGGTTGGGCGAAGCAAGACCAGCAGTCCTACCACCAGACCGAGTTGGCTGGCAACCGAGGGATATCCTGAATCAAAGGTCTTGGCAAAAAGACCAGCTCCAAGACCCATCGCTAGAACGCCTTGAGCACCAGCGCCATGACGGTCCATCGCTCCACCAACGCCAAGTACAAGGGCAAACAAACTGTAGTGGCCAAGTTCAAAGACTGCTCTTGCAGGAGATATGTTGAGTGTTTCTTGAATCCATGCAGCAAGAGATGGATAGGCCGGTGGATAGGTCCAAAAACCACTGTTGGTGCCAGAAAGTGAAAGATTACCGACAGTCGCAATTTGATTGGTGAGGGTTGAGAACCCAATCCAATCGACTCCAAATGGAATCTCTTGTAACACGGGCAGCGTCAAACAACTCACGACGACTCCAGCGGCAAGTGCCAGCATCCAAGGTTTTCGCTGATTTTGTAGCCATCGCTGTGCAGAGACTTCATCACTGATGCTTTCTTCAGGAGTTCCGTAGACTTCACCATGCATTGCTCGTTCTAATTTTTGCCATGAACTTAGTACCTTACCCGCTTCAACTCGACGACGGATTCGTGTAATGGCGATTGCATTGAGGAGTAAGAGTAATGCTGACATGAGATGCCATGTCCATAGTCCAGTCAACACCAATATTCCCGCAAGGCCGTAAGCAAGTAGCAACCCGAGAGCAGGTGATAATGCAATTTTCCTCTTGCGGTCGGCGCTTGCATCCAATACTTTGCAAAGCGCATATCCCGGGATAAATGTTACCATCAGCAGAAGGGCCGCTGTGAGAAACATAACTTCAACTTCGGTGCTTAGGTTTTCATTGTTCGGCTAACAATCAAATGAAAGGGCCCAGTCACGGAGGTATGAGCAACTCACCGTTGGACTTTCACCCCGTTGTGAAATTACCAGACGAGTATTGGGTGTTTGACTTATCACGAGGCCCACAAAGCGATTTCGAAAACCCATACGACTATTCGATTGGGAAGTATGATGAGCGACGACCTGGGATGTATACGACGCCTTTGTTTGATGGAGAACGTGACCATCATGTTGGACTCGATATTGGGGCGCCCGTAGGGACAGAAGTCTATGCATTTGCTGAGGGAAAGATCCACTCATTTGGAATCAACAGTGAAGACGGCTCCTACGGTCCGACGATTATTACCGAACATACCGTTTCACTGCCAACCGCAGTCGGGTCCTCTCAACAAAGTCCGACTCAAACCATTTGGGTTTTGCACGGTCATCTTCGTCTCGACAGTCTGAACGGTTTAGAAAAAGGTCAAACATTTCCTGCAGGTCATCGGCTTGCTTTTATTGGTGCGGAAGAGGAAAATGGTGGTTGGCCTCCACATCTCCATCTTCAACTCTCCATTCATTCACCCGATGGATATGATTTACCAGGAGTTGTCACACAAGAGGAACGTCTTCAAGCAATGATTGATTTCCCTGACCCACGACTGATCGTAGGGGAAGTTTATTGATTCACTGAACTGATTCAAGGTGTGCTTTAAGCGCCATGATTGGTCCAATAGCGGCAGGATCTTTTCCGTGAAGGAAAGCCAGTGCAAGTGAAATCCAGTCCATCAAAATACAGAGATGAAGTAGTGATTCGAGGAGAGAATTTCCTTCGCCTGCAATCTTCCAAGCATAGTCAGTAGCGGCATGAGCAACCATCCAATCCATTCTCTTGTTGACTTGCCTATGCATTCCTTGCCATGTGAGAAGTAACAACACATGTTCAACAGCAGTAGCATCTTGGTCGGACCCAACTCCGCCCCAAGCAACACTTTCATTGTGGTTCATTTCGGGAATGACGCCGATTCGAGCGAATCGAGCTGAGTTTTCATTGAGTTGATTTTTGAAACGGTTCAACGCTGGTTGCAATTCAGTCGGACCGAGTAAAGCAATTGGACGTTCAAGCATACAGAGTGCTAACTGAGCGACGTCGCCTTCGGGGTCATTGAGAATATCAAATCCATCACAGGCTTTTTGCAAACGTGCAAACATGGCATCATCTGCCCCTTCACGAGGTGTAGGAAGGACCCCAATACCTCGCAGCAGTCCAAGTTGACGGCTGAAGATATGTCCAAATGCAGTCCGTGGTGGTTGGCCAGCGACCGAAGGAATGAGAAAGCAATTTGGATATAATTCTGGCATACCCGAAAGGATGCCTCCTGTTGAAATAATGATGGCAGTTGCTCCTGCTTTCAAAGCCGTTTCCGTCGCTTCAAGAGCCTCTTCAGTATTTCCACTGTGTGATGTTGAGAGAATAAGCCATGACGGCTTCCACCATGAAGGTAGAACATAATCTCGTTGAATAATGATTGGAAGTGTGCCATGGAAACTGGACAGTGCCGATACAAAATCTCCGCCAGCTGCTGAACCGCCCATTCCGAGACACACAATGCCGTCCCACTGTGAATGAGCGATGTCCTTCATCCAAGGGAAATGTTCCGGAGTTGCATGAGTAAGACCTTTCTGTAAATCATCGACAAAAGCGCGAGTAAATCCAATCATTCCCTCATTATCGAGAGCTTTTGCGAGATCGACCATGCCAAGTTTTGTTTCGGCTTCTGGGGAATCAGGCATTGGATTTGCCTGTGTGTTCTCTTTCAAACTGACTCCTCCTTCTTCTTGTCTTTATCGCAACCGAGTTTATGCAATGCCAGCCATTCTCCGTCGATGCGTGCAAGGCGAAGTTGCTGTCGTGGAACATGGTCCCAAGGAATCCGGACAGAGGCCATATTCCAATTTGCGGGGTCAAGGAATTCTGCTACAGAAGAATCTTCAGTGATTATATCGGCAAGGACTTGGTCTTTCATTTGAGTCATGACGTTTGCGGATTCTAAATCTCTCCAACTCGCACCCGTTCGTTCTTGACGGTCGACACGAGACATAACCGCACCGTCTTTGGTCCAAGAAGCAGGGCGCCAGTACTTGTCTCTCCAGCGAAGTACATCTCCGAGGTCATATCCTGGCTTTCGATACAAGAGTGTCAAGCGAGTGACGTCGATACCATCCCTGCGTCCAACAGTCGAATTGGTTTCAGTAAGATAGCCTCCATAGTTCGAAACAAGATGCCGACCCCATGTTCGGGCAAGTCCTTTGCTTCCAAGAACAACGTCGTAACCGCCAGTGACGGCTCCTTCTGAAGTGATGAAGAACATTGGGTCATCGGAGAGATTTTCAATCACAGTATCGAGAGTCGCTCGAAGTGAAGTAAACTCCTCTTCAGAAAGACGACGCCCGGTTGAACGTAATTGGACAGTTGCTTCGAAGTAATTCCCTGCTCTACGGGTGCAGGTAAGGCACACTCCGTTCGCCATACGTGCTCTCATCGTGTGACTTTCTTGAAATGCTAAACCTTCGATTGTACCTTCGGTTTGTAAATACAAGAGTGTATGCCGGTCAGACATTGTTCGTGTTTCAAGACCAAGGCTAATATTTTCGGCTTGTACGTGGAATTGTACATGCCGTTGAATCAATTCATTCCAAATTTCTTCTTCAGAGATATGAACCCACTTTCCTTGAATTTCAACGATTCCACAACGGGCACATCGAACCCATGGGATGTTTTCTGGAACTTCAACAAGTTTGATCCTTTTTCGAATACAAGGCTCACACATTCGGTCGCCAAAAAGAGGTGGTTCTGCGCCACAGACTAAGCAAAACTCACTTCCAAGTCCTTCTCCCATCAAATCCCTCTTGCTGTTGGGTGAGCGTACCCGTCTTCAAACTGTGCTATCATCTTGAGTGCCATCAGTTGATTGTGTGGCGATTGCATCAGCTTGCGACACATCTATTCCGATACTTGACTCGACGGCTTCGAGGCGTGTTTCTATTGAACGGCTTCGTACGACAACGGTCCATGTCCATATGGCAAGTGCAGCAATCATTCCAAGATAAGCAACTGTGAGATAATTTGTACCTTCCATTTCAATTTCCTCCATCAAGTCTTTTTTGTGCATGTTCTAAACGCTGTTCAAGATGCGTAATGCGCATTGAAATCATCATATGTCCAATGATAAAGATCGTGAACGACAGTGCTCCGATAAGAAGAACAAGAGCCATGCTCGATTGCAGTGAGCCACCATCGTCACCTGCTCCGATCACCGGTCCTGGATGGCGTATTTGCCAAATTCTTGTTGCAATATAGGTGAAAGGCACCAGTACAAAACCATACAATCCAAAAGTGGAAAAGGTATCTCGAGTTTCTACACCATCAGGTTGACTTTGACGGCCAAGAACCAAAAATAATGCGAGCAGAGTCAAAAGTCCAAAGGTGTTCAAACGGACATCGGTCCAATCCCAAGGTGTGCCCCATTCAGCAGCACCCCACACACATCCAGACCAAACCGTCATCAAACCGCAAGCCAATCCAGCTTCAGTTCCTGCAACATGTAAACGCCAGCCAAAGGGACTCCGTTTGAAAAACCACAATGCAGAGCCTACAAATAAGACTCCAAAAGCAATAAATGCAGCCCATGCTGAAGGGACATGCCAGTAAAAAATACGCTGTGCAGCAGGTGATTCAAAAGCATCGATTGATACACTTGGTGCCCAATTTAATCCCAAAAAGAGAGTTGACATGATGCCGATAAACCCGATGCCAAGGAACACCTCCGGGATTCGGCGTCGCATGGTGAGAACTCTCCGTCACTCCTTCTTGAACTTGGGTGTTCACAAGGTTGCTGTATATTCAACGACCAAGGCCCAAGGAAGGATCAAAATTGGAAGCAATAGCCTGATGAAAACTGCGTTTGGACGTGCTAATCGCAAAGTGCTTAATTCTATGAATCGAACGCACAGTAAGGTCACCCAAAGTACAGCAGCACCGATCAATGAAAGTTTCCAATTGAACGCATCAAGGAACAAAATACTTCCAAGTCCCGATAAAATGAATCCAAGAATTGGAGCAAAGAAATCTGCGGCAGGCAATCGATTGACATGCGCCCTCCACCAATCTCCAGCACGTTGTTCTCGCATGAGGTAGACGACAGGATCACCTGCTAATCCTGCTGCAAAAGGTGCAGCAAGAACAAAACCAACAAGAAGAGGTTTGTCAAGCGATACTGGGTCGATAAACGCGAGCAGTGCACCAAGTACTAACAGTCCAGTCAGTCCGTTTCTCGCTATACCAGCGCGAGTAGAACGAAGGTAACGGTGCCCCGTTCGTGTCGAGAGTAAACTGATGTTCTCTACCACGCCGACAGCCTGCCAAGGTTGGGCTTTCGGTTGTTCTTGCAGCGTTTCCGATTCTAAATTATGGAGTCGTGTTGCACACTTCATCATTTCCGGATGGTGTGAAGCAATGACAAAACCGTGACCAGCTTCACGTAATTGACGGATGTTCAAACTCAATGCCGCAAGTGCACTCTCGTCCAAACCGGTGGCAGGTTCATCGAGCAACACTAAACGAGGTTCTGGAGAAAGCATGGCTGGTAAAAGACCGGCTAAAACCGCTACTTTTCGAACCTGACCGCCAGATAACTGTCCGATACGGTCGTATCTGCGATGAGCAAGCCCATATGCATCAAGAAGCGGCAGTAAATCCGTTTTCATTCCAGAGAGTGAACAGACTGTAGAGAGGTGGTTTTCAACGGTTTCATCACCCAGTAAGCCATTGCTTTGAAGCGTGAGTCCAAAGGGGTGTTTTGCAAGAGATCTTCGTCCTTCGGAGTCGACAACCAGCGAACCATGGTGGTGAATAGAACCTTTTTCCAAAGGCAGTAATCGTGCACAACTTTCGATAACAGTTGATTTGCCTGCACCGTTTTTTCCGTGAAGGACAACAACATCTTTTGAAGCAACTTCGAGATTGAAGCCATTCAAGACCACGCCCATGCCACGGCGGACTTCGATGTCCACAAGGCTGAGTAATGATGCTGGCATGGATGTGCGAGATTGCAGACCGACATCAAACCTCCCATTCCCACTTGGAACGACCATGAACTCAAATGTGCGCCGTCATTAGGCTGGGCATGGCCACAGTCATGTCCTTGTTCGGAACATCCGAATGGCTGTTGTTTGGACTTTGGGTGATTGCCCTTGTTTGGCCGATAATCTACGCCATTCGCCATCGCACCTCCTTGGCGCTGTCCATCACGGTTGGATTGCTGTTGGGTTATTTGGTTCAAGTTCTCAGTCAGTTTGCATTCTCAAACGGGTGGATTGGCGGATGGTTGTGGTGGGATTATGTGTTGATACCAAACCGTATCAGTGGTGCTGCTTGGTTCCACACCTTCTTTTCGGCTGGTTTTTTGCACAGTCAATCAAATGCGACCCATGTTTTAGGAAACATTTTGGTGATTGCTTTAGTTGGCGTTCCTCTCGAACAACGGCTTGGAACTCGACGATTTGCTTTGGTCTATGGTATTGGTTTATTTGGCGGTTCGTTTGCTTGGTATTTATTTAATTTAGAGTCTGGGAGTTCTTCTTTAGGAGCGTCTGGTGCTGCGTTTGGATTGTTTGGAGCCTACTTGGCAGGATGGCCCAAAGATGAGATTCCGTTTCCTCTTATCTTGATAAGAAAATGGCCTGTTCTTTACCTTGCTTTGTTTTATTTTGCTATGGAGGTCTACCGTGCCTATTCGACCCTCGGCCTGAATCAGCCAAGCGATGTCGCTCATATGGCACATTTAGGTGGCTTTCTAGCGGCTTATCTTCTTCTTCCATTGATTGCTAAAAACGGCCCATATCCGCTCGGTATCGAAGACGGTGGGCCGACATCATCCAGTGGTGAACGTTCACGATTGAATCAAATCCGAAGTGCCATGGTTGACATGTCGAATGTCGTAGATCCATGGACTGCCAAAGGTCTTGAAATTCCTCGTGCCATTCGTGACCCCTTGCGCAGTCTTTTGGCTTCAGCAGATGAACCCGAGACGCGATTGGCTTGGATGGAGCATCTTGCTGATGCTGCCGAATGTCCAGATTGCCAAGCGAGTCTTGGTGTTGTCGAACGAAGTTCAGGTCCTCAAATCCAATGTTCTGTAGAACCAGAACACCTCAATTGGCCAGAATGATTCATCAAGACCTCCCTAGCCCCTTTAGGGGCTGGGAGTGGGCAAAGAAAGGATAGGCTCAAAGGCGGAACGGCACAGCAACATGTGGGAGTGGGTGGTTTGCAGTCTTCATCATCATGGAAATCTCGACGTATTTCTCTCTTTTTGGTCATCGTCTTTTTGTTTGCTGACCTCGGTGTACTTGCAAATGAATCGGAATCAACTACACCCGATTCCCTTCACCAACCTCTCTTTTCTGAACCAATACTGGTCGATGGCTTACCGCCGTTAATGTGTGGTGAGGAACTGTGCCTACGTCCAATTCGTGATATTGATCGTGGTGGACGTGTTTCTGCCGAAGATGTTCAATGGTGGCAATCGTACGGCCCCGACCTTGATTGGAATGGAATGGATGACCGACTACAACGGGTGTTGGCAGGAGCAGACTCCGATTCACCAACTGCAATCATTGGACCTGATGGCCGAAAGACAGTGGCTATTGTTGTCGATTATGCTTGGCGAGCCAACGACGCTGAAATCGAAACTCTACGGGCTGTCCTCAATGCACATGGCTGGGTTGGAGAAGAAGGTGGGGCGTGGTTCCAACAACTGATTGATATTGATTCAGTAGCAGTTGACAAAGTTCCCGTATCTGCTCTTATGGACCTTTATTCCTTACATGGTGTGGTAGTGATTGAAATGCAAAACGTCATGATTCCATCCAATGATGTTGCGGCTAAAGCCTCTCGTGCTCGACCATCGGATGTTTACACCGCTACAGCATATGAACGCGATTACATTGGCGAAGGTATTGTTGTTGCAGTGCTTGACACAGGTGTTGACAATGAGCATGAATCTTTGAATGACTTTGATGATGAAAGTGATGAGCCTGATGAAGACCCCCTCTCTTACAACGATCACAAATGGGTCGCGGGTTACGACGCAACCTCTTCCGCTTCAAACCCTGATGGTTCACAAGACCCCGATGATGGAAATGGTCACGGCACTCACGTCGCCGGTTCAGCGATTGGAACAGGTGACCGTAGTCGAATTCACATGGGTACTGCACCAGGTGCCTATCTTGTCGACATCAAAGTGCTTACCGATACAGGTGGCACGAATTCACAGGCTTCACTCAACGGTATTCAATGGTTGATTAACAACCAAGATACCGACTGGGGCCATAATTCTTCTACACGTGGTATTCAAGTTGCTTCGATGTCTTTTGGCTCAGCCTCTACACCACTCAATCAAGGCGACCAAGGTGACAATGGAAGTGGTTCAGAAGCACGTCTGGTCAATGACGCAGTCAATGCTTCCATCGTGTGTGTTGTTGCAATGGGTAATGATGGGTCGAACCGAGTGCCCTCACCGGCCAGTGCAGACGGTGCAATTTCAGTCGGAGCTGCTACAGACCGAGGCAGTATCAATCGAACCGACGACAGTGTTGCAGATTACTCCAATACAGGTCCTCGAATCGACGATGGCGATGATGATGAGTGGGATGAATTGAAACCCGATATCACTTCTTACGGCTCCTCTATTATGTCCGCTACTGCCCAAACTGGGGCTTCTTTCCCAGGTCAACCGGCCAGACCTCTTGCAGGTTCAGATTATGACGAAAAAGATGGAACC
>CAJJCQ010000040.1 GCA_905182725.1 uncultured Candidatus Poseidoniales archaeon | reverse complement strand
CTACATGGATACATCTTGGCCATTGGTCACACATCTGATTATATTCATACTGATGATTGTTGGAGCAAGTGCTGGTTCAACTGCTGGTGGCTTGAAATTACTCCGTGTCACACTGGCCTTCAAGGTTTCAATGAGAGAATTGGTCCGTATTGCACAACCAAGAAAAGTTGACCAAATCCGTATGAATGGAGAGGTTGTTGAACATCAGCAAATCAGTTTGATTGTAGGTATGTTGATCGTTTGGATCGGATTATTTGGTATCTCTAGTATCCTCTTGGCTATTTTCATGCCGGGGGATTCCTTTGAAAGTATTACTACTTTAGTCGCCTCTTCACTTGGTAATACTGGTCCGGCTCTAGGAGATTATGGCCCGAATAACACTTGGGCAGGAATGAACTCCGGTGCCTTACTGATTACATCCGTTTTGATGTGGTTTGGTCGTCTCGAACTTTTGACGGCAGTCATTCTTCTTCATCCTCGTACATGGAAAAGAGAAAAGCGTGTTCAATCCGACCGTGCGGCAATCGCTCTTTTCCGTCGACTGATGGAAGATAAGGATGAGAAGAAAAAACCTGAATGAATCAAAAGAGCTTCATTTGACCGTTTGACGAACCGTCTTCTTCATCCTTCTTTTCTTCAACCTCTTGTTGTTGTTTTGGTTCAATCTCCTCAACTCTTAATGGTTCAAATATTTGTTCGCTCAATTGCTCTTCATAAGCCATTTCATACTTTGCAATAATCTCTTTAGTGGCTTTACGAGAGAGCGGTAGGCCAGCAAGTGAGGCATGCTCTTCACCAGTGAAACCATATGCGAGGGAGAGTGTAAAGTCTCCAGAGTCGCCGAGATGAGGTGTGTCTTTGAGCATAGCAGAAAGGAAGGGGAGTATTTCTTCTCGAAGTGCAGATGAACTCATACCAGAATAACTTCCCATACGTTTGAGAATTGATGGTCGAGTTCGAGTTGATTGCCGTCGCAAGAAGTTTGGGTATGATGGATAGATACGACTTGTGAAGGGTACGGTATTGGTGACTGAAGCAGAAAGACTTGCCAGTTGACCACTCCAGTACCATGAACGATGTGCAGTACTTCGAAATTGACCCATGTACATTTTGGAGGCCATCGAAAGACTGCGATTTCCACGGGCAATTGAATCTACTTTGGGAAATAAAGCGGCATTATTCCAATGGATCCAGTTCACCATATCAGGTGGTGATTTTTCTATAGAACGGCCGATATTGACGGCTTCTTCCGCCTCTGTTGCCCTGTATAACTTATCCAGTCCAGGAAACACCCCTTCCGATGTATCACGGCGCCCAGCATGTGCTTGATTGACCACCATTGCTTCGGTGATTGTTCCAGTGGCAGACGAGGAAAGAACCTGTAAATCTCGAACGAGAGCACGTAAATCGCCAGGATTATTGTCGACGAGGGCCTCGATGGCAGCATCATCGAATTCTAAGTTCTCTTCACGCAAAACTCGGCGTGCAATACGACGAAGCGCTTCATCACTGGCACGATCGAACGTAATGGTGAGGAGATGCTTTGTGAATCGGTCCCGAGTCGAACTCCATGACGAACCTCTCCCCCATAATCCCATGATCTCATTACAGGCTAGAATAACCGGTTGACGTGTTTCGGCAAGAAGGTTAAGCAACTCAGCTTTCCCTCCAGAATCACCTTTCAAAGAAACATCGGCCCCATTTTCATCTTCACCCTGCATTGCCTTTTCGATTCGATTTTGACTGACGGCCATCAACCCACCAGAGAGGTGGTCAACTTCATCGAGTAAAACCAGTGTTCGTTTCTTCTTTTCATCCGGGTTGTGAAACAAAGAACGATGGGTCGAACCGTGCGTTGCAACTTTTCGAATGGCTGCAGCGTTCCGTGCATCTGAGGCATTGAGTTCGATGACATTCCAACCCATGTCTTGTGCAATCGCTCGTGCTACCGAAGTTTTCCCGACACCTGGTGGTCCAACCAAGAGCAGTGCCTTCTTTCGAGGATTACCGTTCTTCCATTCATCCAACCAAGCACGAATTTTTCGACGTTGAACTTCATTGCCTTCTAACTGGCGTTCAGACGAGGGCCGGTGCCGCTCCGTCCAATCGGTAACACCAGCCATGGTTCGACAATTTTCCGAGGGTTCTTCAACCTTCAGTGAAGAATTTACCATTCTCACCCGAAATGGTGGTTTACAGTGAATCGATACGAACGCGGTGTTGTTCTCCAGAATCTCTGTCTCGAATGGTTACAGTTTGGTCTTCAAGAGATTGATGGTCGACTGTGATGCACTTTGGCACTCCGATTTCATCAGCTCGTGCATAGCGTCGTCCAATTGAACCACTGCTGTCATACATTGAAACGAGGTTCTGTTTCGAACATAATGTTCTGTGAATCGATTGAGCAAGTTCACCCATTCCGTCTTTTTCAAACAATGGGAAGACACAATAGTCGACTGGGGCTACATTCTCACTTAGTCGCATGACGGTGTATTCCTCTCCATCTTTACCAGTTTCGTCATAAGCATGGTCAAGAATATGCCAAATAATTCGGTCGATTCCAAATGCAGGTTCAACCACATGAGGAATGTACCATTCGCCTGTGATCGTCTCAGTACGTTGGTCACGTTTGACATGTTCAGGTTCTACAGTCACTTGTTCTCCACTCTCGAGTGAAACAAGGTGAGGGAATGAAGTCGTTGCTGGTAATCCTTCGACTGCGGCCTTTACTGCACCTGCTAATGCTCTAAATGCCGGTCCTGCTGTTGCCCCGTTGATGGTCCAACCATCTGTTTCAATCACTTGTGGTTCTGAAAACTCTCGTCGTGCCCGGAGTGATTTACCAGTTGCCTTTTCGTGAGACTCAAGGTCATAACATCCTCGGTGAGCAATACCAACACATTCGACCCAACCATAGGAACCATGGATTTCTGCATCCCAACAATCCGATGCATAATGAGCCATTTCATCTGCTTCATGTTGGCGGAATCGAAGTCGTTCAGAATCGATTCCAACTTTTACTAAAAAGTCAAATGTTTGAGCCATAAAGTATCCAACTGTTGCATGGCGAATGATATTTTGTTCAACGGCATCTTTGAAACTCATCTGAATTTCGCCTTGGCCGTCTGCTATGAGTGTGATCATTTGTTCACTCCATGGGGTGAAATCATGACCTGGTTCTTCATGAGGGTTGATGAAATATTCGAGTTCCGCCATATTGAATTCACGCAAACGTATCATTCCTTGACGAGGTGATATTTCGTTTCTGTAACCTTTACCAACTTGGATTGCACCAAACGGTAAACGTTCACGGTTATGACGATACAAAGCAGAGAATGAGGTAAACATACCTTGGGCTGTTTCTGGACGGAGGAAACCGGGTCGTCCTGAAGAACCTGCGCCAATGGTCGTATTAAACATCAAATTTTGAGCGGTGATTTCAGACCATTCAATTCCTTGACAGGCTGGACAAGGTGGTTGAGACTGGTCAAGAAGGGATTGGAGTTCATCTTTGGTCAACGAATCCGGATTTGAATGAAACGATTCGAGCAGTGTGTCTGCACGGCTTGCTTCTTCACATGAACCACATACGGTCATGAAATCCGAAAATTCACCAACGTGGCCTGAAGCCTCAAGCACGGCATAAGGTGTCACAGTTGGGCAAGAAATCTCGACAATATTCCCTAATGAAAGCCAGTGGTTGAGCCATGTTTGGTTCACTCTATTACGAAGTCGTCCACCAACTGGGCCGAAATCGTACAGACCTTTGGCACCACCGTGAATCTCAAAAGCAGGAAGTAAAACACCTCTTCGTTTGAGGACACCAGACAAACGCTCTAATCTGCTTGTATCAGGTTCTGTCATAGCCACACCTAAACACCGGTAGATGGACTGGCCTTTCAACCTCACCGTTCTTCAAGCATAAAATCGTCCAAGCGTAGCGTTAAGAATGACCGCCATTAATGAGAAACCATGGGGCAATCGATGGTCGCTATCACGGAACCGGATTGTACCGGTTGTGATTTGTGCATTTCGCATTGTCCATTTGAGGCACTTTTACCTCTTTCAAGCAACCCAGAGTTGCGTACACACAAAAAACGTCCAGTAATTGTAGTTGCATCTCAGTGTGTCGGCTGTCTTTCATGCATTGGGTCGTGTCCAACAGGTGCTTTACATGAAGTCCAAGTCCCTCTTGATGCTTCGCAGTCTGTCCTTTTACTGATGCCTCCTGCTCCTGAGACCGAACCTGTTAATCGTTGGAAAAAAGGTGGAATTGGCTGGGCATAAATCGACACAGGTTTACCCTTTCAATCGGTATGTTGATTTACCCGTTGCATACGAATGAAAACCACGGGACTGTTGAAAATAAATGGCAGATATACACTACTTGGATAATCCTCTGGAAACTGAGGAACTCTTGGAGATGCTCTGTCCTCCTGTTCGGAATTGGTTTAAAGACAAATTTCCAGACTTTACTGAACCTCAAAAATTAGCAATTCCAGCAATTATAAATCAAGAACACTTACTTCTTTGTTCCCCCACGGGTTCAGGTAAAACATTGACTGCCTTTCTCTCTATTATCGATCAATTAGTGCGCCGTGCATTGGATAATAAACTTGAAAAAAGAGTATATTGCGTATATATCTCTCCAATTAAGGCCCTCGCCAATGATATTCAAAGAAACTTGATTGGTCCACTCACCGAGATTTCAGAATCTTATTTGCCAAGTCGAGCACAAGAAATACGTGTTGGATTGAGGACTGGAGACACTCCACAATCCGAGCGTCAAAAGATGCTCAGAAAGCCTCCTCACATCCTCATCACCACTCCTGAAAGCCTCGCTATTGCAATCACATCTCCACGATTCCAACCGATTGTCAGTGAAGTTGAATACATGATTATTGACGAATTACACTCTTTAGTTCCAAGCAAACGTGGTGTTCATCTCGCATTGACGCTGTCGTATTTGGATACATTATTGACTCGACCGGTACAACGTATTGGGATTTCGGCAACAATGGAACCTCTTGAAACAGTGGCTGAATATTTGGTATCAAGTGACGATCGAGAAAGTCGCGGGGATAATACTCGAGTTTGTATCGCTAAAATCTCGGGTTCAAGAGAGCTCGATCTCGATATTTTGCTTACTGACCCTAAATTCAGTGACCTTTCCGTTCTCAAAATTTTTGAAAAGAATGTCGAAGCAATAGCTGATTTAATTGCAGCCCACAATACCACATTGGTATTTGCAAATACTCGGAAAATGACTGAAAACATCGTCCTCAAATTACGCCCATACCTTGGTGATTTGGTCGCAGGTCACCACGGTTCAATGGATAAGAAAATACGATTAGAAGTTGAGAAAAAGCTGAAGCACGGTCATTTGCGTGCAGTCGTTACTTCTTCCTCACTTGAAATGGGTATCGATATTGGATCTGTAGATTTGGTTCTCCAAATCGGTAGCCCGGGAGATATTGCAACTGCATTACAGCGAATTGGTCGTGCAGGCCACCACGTCGGCGGAATACCTCGTGCTCGGTTTTTACCCTCAAGTGTTGATGACCTGATCGAACTTGCAGCCTTGCAAGGTGCGATTCAAACCGGTGAAATGGATCGACTTGATTTCCCCGAGAACTGTCTGGATGTCGTCGCTCAATTTATGATTGGTCTTGTCATTATCAATGATCTTGACATCGATGAGGCTTACGAAGTGATTGTCAATGCGTGGTCGTATCGGAATTTCAAATACGATGATTTCATTGAAGTTCTTGACATGCTTGAAGATGAACGCCGAATATGGATTGACTGGGAAGAAAACGTCTATGGCAAGCGTGGATATTCTCGCATGATTTATTACACCAACATCGGAACAATCGCTCCAGATAATTCCTACTTAGTATTCAACGCAGAAGGTTCAATTCTCGGACAATTATCTGGCTCTTTCGTATCGAATCTACGAGGTGGCGATGTAATCTTGCTCGGTGGGTCGACCTACAGGGTCACCAATATTCAGGGAACCCGTGTAAATGTGGCATCGGTAACAGGCCACCGGCCGACTGTACCTTCATGGTCAGGTGAAGCACGTTCACGTTCACGAGAACTTTCGAATGCTCTTTTGAGTCTGATCGGTCACTGTATTGTTGCTCTACGACGAGAACAAGATCCTCGAATATTACTTCGTGATGCATACGGTCTTTCATCCAGTGTAGCCAATGCCATTGCTCGCCATCTTGAAGAGCATTCTATCGATTCATTCCAAGTCCCAGATCCCAACCGTATTTTAGTTGAACAAGTGATTTCGGGTGGCCATCCTACGTACATGATCACCACATGTAGAGGAAGAGGTTTCA
The DNA here is from genome assembly GCA_905182725.1 of uncultured Candidatus Poseidoniales archaeon. Classification (GTDB taxonomy): domain Archaea; phylum Thermoplasmatota; class Poseidoniia; order Poseidoniales; family Poseidoniaceae; genus MGIIa-L1. The sequence goes on along the minus strand of CAJJCQ010000040.1, from coordinate 5,993 downwards.
ACACAGCCCTCGGATATTTCATGGCAGGATTGGCAGAATCGAATAATATTCAAGTCATTGAATTATCCTTTGACGAAAATGGATTACTCATTCGAACATCAGAGGAGGTTGACCCAGGACAAATGTACAAGGCGTTCAGAGATAATGACCACACTGAAGTCATTGAACGCTACATTGTGAACACCCAAATTTTTGCAAAGAGATTCCGCGAAGTGGCTGGACGTTCAATGATTATTCCAAAGCGAATTGGATCTGAAGAGATTAGTCCACAGCAATTCCAACAACGTGCAGACGCATTGCTCAACAAACACCGCACCATTGATGACAGCCTTCTCATGCGTGAGGCAAAGAATGAGATCATGTTTGGCGATATTGACATGAAGAGCCTGCAACAATTCTTGAATTTGTGTGTAACGGGTGATGCACGTATTGTCCACAACAAGGTCACTGTTCCATCACGACTTGGTATGTCGTTGTTCATGTCTGCATTTGAAGACTTGATGGCAATGAAAACTCGTGCCTTTTTGGTCAAGGACATCGACCCTGAAGTTCTTCGTCGTCTTCTCGGAACCCGTAGCCTGGCTACTGAACTGACTGCAGAACAACTTTCTAAATTCTATCTCGACAAAGCACCAATTCCTGAAAATGCTCAACAATTGTTTACCCTCATGTCTCACGGTGGTGGGCTTGATTCATCGTTCCAGAATCCATTGTATAATGATAAACTTCAGAACATCGAAATGGACTTACTACGTGAATGGGTTGAAACTCTTTGTCAAAATGGTAAAATCACCAAATTGGAAGGTACGGGTGCAGAAGAGTTGGATGGAAAATGGTTCAGTTCCTTCATGGCTGAAATACATGGAACTCTCGGTTGTCTTTCGGTCAATGGTGGCGGTGAAGTTGATGATTTACGTGAACTTCACATTGGAGGTTTATCCTACAAGGTTGCTACGGAGTTTGATGGAAGAGTCCCGACTGCATGGGAAGAGAAAGAACTGGGTGACCCTCATGAAGCCTTACGTGTCAAAATCATCGAAATGCTCGGAAGTGAAGGTCCACAAACGGGAGATGTCCTTGCACAACGATTACCCTTCCCTCGTAAAATGGTTGATCGTATCTTAATGGAACTTGAGACTCGCAATGTCTTATCAGTTGGTTTCTATAAACAAACCGACGACGCTGAATATATTCTTAAAATTGATGAACACCGTTTGATTGATGGCTCAGAAGATGTCGTTGAATATCGATGGGTTCAGAATCTTGTGTTCGACAAGACTTTCAAGATGTACGATGATGGATTCACTGCCTTTGACTCTCACGTCTTGTTCCAAAAGCAACAAGAACTCCTGTATCGAGTCAATGATTTCAGATTCAAAGACTGGCAGGATATGCAACTGGATTCTGACATCATCATGGGCCGTCTTTTGCACAACAAGATGGGCTATACGAACAAAGAAACTATTCCAATGTTACTTGGTTTGAAACCAGAGCCTTGGATTGGCGCAATGGAGGAAGAATTACTTCGTCGCATTCCTATTGGCGAAAATGTCACTCGACAGGAAATTATGGAAGGTTTCCCGAAAGGAGATGAGCATCGTGCTTTACAGCGTGACATCAAATATGCCATGTCGAATTTAGAACGTCAGATGCTCGTCGTTAAACAATTTGAAGAGGTATCTGGACGTCGACGTCGCCTTTCCTTATTCCATCGAGTTCATGGTGTCTATGAGGCTCTTGATTTCGAAAGTTCATTGGCCGACCTCATACGAAGAATGGGACCAGTCAAAGGAAGCACACTTCGCTTCTATGTGACTCGCTCTTTTGAAGATTTGACGATCGCTCTGATGAATCTTGAGAAAGAAGGTCGTATCGCGAAAGTAATGGCCTTGGTCCCTGACCCTGAAGCATTTTACTGTATGCCAGAAGAGGTCGATTTCCTTCAACGCCCACGAAGAGAAGACCGGCAAATCCGAATTCTTACTCAGTCGGACCCCTATGTGTCGAGATTCATTTGGGAAGTCCGCAGTGTCCTCGACCGTGGATGGTATCTTCCTGTTTTCAAGGGAATCGACCCTATTGGGAAAGTTCTGATGTTCAAGGTAAATGATTATCTGGTCATCAAAGATTTGCACATTCCTACTGCTTATCTTGAAGAGTTTTGTACCGCTTTTGAAGTGTTATTGGAAAACCACGCTGACCAACTGGTCGATGTAGCCGTGATGTCGAATTTCAACAGTGAACCTGTGGCGAATCTGGATGAAAAGACCCGTTCTGCCCTTGAATCAATTGGCTTCAAGATGGCTGGAGAACGTATGATTCGTGGTGGTGTCGTTGACCCACAACCAAGAGAAATTGCAGAACGTGCACTCTTCTATCGTCATCATCTTCACCAAAAGACGCGTCTTGAGCATGAAAGTGCAGCTGTCAAACATGTTGACGAAATCCGAGACGACTTTGCTTTGCGTGGTCGCTGTGAACTGTATCGCGTAGACTTGAAGAGCATGGCAAGTGCCAATCGTTTGCATCAAGGTGTCAATCTTCGAGGTCACCAAGTTTGGTCAACCTACGAACATTTCCAAAATTTGTTAGCGATTCGTGGAGAACCTCCCGAAGATGAACTCTGGGATATCATTGACTTTTTCAGTTCGAACTCAGACCCAAATTTGTTCAAAGAACGACACGCACTGACGCAGTCGGAATTCAGAAAATTGATTCAACCATTGATTCGAACAGGCCATATTGTTCAAGATTTCCGTGGTGGATTCCGAACTGTAAAACTGGTTAAAAACATTGATCATGTTGAATTGCGACGAGAATATCTACGAAACTTGGTAAAAGAATATCCAGTGATTACCCTTAAACAAATACTCCGTTTAGCCGGCACTCCATTCAAACCAGAGGAAATAAAATCAGTCCTCACCTCGTTTGAAGAAGATGGTACGTTGGTGAAGGGATTCCTCATCGAAGACCTCGACCAGGTGTGCTGGGGTCGAAAGAACCTGCTTGAAGAGGCTCAAGATATTCCACCAATCCGTGATTTTGTATTGCCCCCAAGTGACCCGATTGCGCCATACTTTTCCGATATACTCAAAGAAAAATTCGGTTTTGGATCTGCGTATTTGGTGTTCAAGAATGCTGAACCAATTGCTGCATTTAAGGCAAATACACGTAACAATATTATTGATATCAAAGATTACGAAGGCTCTGAAAAAGCATGGCGTATCGTGAAAGAATTTGCTTGGGAACATCAAATGCCTCTCCACACCGATCTGCGAATTGGTGGAAAACGCCTCAAATAACCCTTTTAATTGAATTCGACATTTGAGCACACCATTGTAAAATCACATTACCAATGGATTGATAAGACACTGAGGCATACCTTTTGCTATGAAAGGACTGACAGTTACCCTCGTACTGATTTTTTTCTTGAGTTCTCTTTCTCCATTCTTCACTACAGTTGAAGCTGAAAATTCGACCGGTATTGAAATATTGGATACGGTCGTCAATCCTGCCAATAATCACACCTATCACTTGCTCAGTGCCAGTTCTTGGGAAGATGCTGCGGATGCTGCCCGGGGACTCAATGGATTCCTCTCAACGGTCGATGATGCTGAAGAGAATCAATGGCTCTTCGATACATTTGCTTCCTTTGACAACCAGTCACGTCACCTCTGGATTGGCTTGTCAGACCACGATGAAGATGGATTTTACAAGTGGCATGACGGGACACCTTTTTACTACAATAATTGGGGTGACAGCCAACCATCAGAAGGTGGGGATGAAGATTATGTCCACATTGCCAGCACAAACATGGGCAACATCATGCCAGTAACCTGGAACGATTTGGAAAATGACCCACAATACTTCCCTGTGTATGGTGTGGTTGAAGTTGGTGAAGGGGCAGACTTTTCACTGCGTTTCAACGGTGAAGGTGACCATGTCGTTGTTGAGCATGATTCCGATTTCAACTTCTCAGATACAGGTGAACTGTATCTTGAAGCTTGGATTCATCCATTTACCGATGAAGGTGTGCAATTTATCATGATGAAAGGTGATTATGGCTGGGGAATGTATCTCAACGGTGGTAACCTTTCGTATGCATCTGAATACAGTCTCTCCAAGCATCCAGTTTCGAACACGAGTATTCCAACGAACAGTTGGTCCCATGTTGCCGTTTCGATTAACAACGGCGTTGGTGGAGAGTTCTTCGTGAACGGTGAGTCTGCAGGTATGATTTCTGCTGATGATGCTAATATTCCAATTGGTGATTTTGGTTCCAACGACTGTTTTACCACTGGTGAGGAATGCGATGAATTTTACATTGGCCGGATGGGTGCTGGATGTGACTGTAATTACTTCACAGGTATGATGGACAATCTTTCATTTTGGGTAGCGAGTCAGTTGCCAAATTCAACATTGGAATTGATTTCTGAATGGACTTTCCCAGAAGGCGAAGGGGCAATGACTCAAGACCAGAATGTTCGGAATGGAACCATCATCGGTGCAGACTGGGTCATGCCAGATGGGACTATTGTAACTCAAGCAATTGAATTATCCAACGACCAAGATTACACACTTGATGCAGCTCAAGCAGGTGATCAACTGCTCTTCTACGGTGACATCGATGAAATGTCCAAGGAGATGTATTTCAATATGTTTTCATTTGGTCAGTTCGGTAAGGAACCGATAACGATCGATGTCTATATGTCACATGAAAAGATTCCAAGTTCATGGGATCATGACGAACATTTTGTTGCTGATTTCAGTTTCTTGTGGGAATTTTGGAGTTGGCCAGAAGCAGGAACTTGGTGGATTGTCATCATTCCGACAGAAGATATTGAAGATTTGACATTGACGCTCACTTGGGTTATTGCCGACCCACCCCCAGCACTGGAGGACATGACTGAACTTCAGAATATTATTCCAGTAACAGGACAAACTATTGATACTGGACGTCAAGCATCTTTTGAAGACCGTGTACTCTACTATTACGTCAATGTCACCGAACCACTCGCAAGTTTGTCGGTAGAAACTTACAGCGGTACTGGCAACATTAACCTCGGCCTCTCATGGGGTACAGTTCCTGATCCTTTTGATTTGTTTAACGATGGTTTCCCTTTCCAAGAGGAGTCTTCTGATGACGACGATTCAATGAGCAGCAAGGCAGTTTGGAGCAGTGGCCAAGGCAACGAGGAATTAGCCACCTTGTATGATGTCGAACCCGGTTTGTATTACGTAACTGCCTACACGTTCAACCGTGCTCTCGATTTCACTATTATGGCAAGTTTTGCTTATGCTCCAGATAATATCGCTCCAGAAGATGCAGTAGAACTCACGGCAGGTGTTGCTTATGGACCAATCAGTGGCTATGATGGTTTACTTCAATATTTCAAAATCAATGTACCCACAGGTACTGAACGCCTCGAAGTTGACCTTGCTGAAGGGTATGGTGAAGCAACGATTTTCATGCAATATTTGGAAGCACCTGATGCAGTCAATTACGACCACCTTTCAGGTAGTCCAGGTGCAGGTGATATGGTTGGTTTTAACGAACCCACCCCCGGAATGTGGTATATTTTAGTCTATACCGATGAAATATTTGCCAATGTTATGATTACCGCCTCCTTTGAAGACCGATATGTTTGGTCCTATGATGGAACACCGATTGAACTCTTTAACGGTGAAGAAATAACTGGTATAGAAGCACCGAAAGGTGAAGAATTATTCTTTTTCGTTCAATTGGTTGAACCCGGTGAATTCCTTGAAATCACAGCATTTGGAGGTGAAGGACAGCTCATTATTGAAGGTGAAGGTGAACAGATTTCGATTGACTGGGGTGGTGGTTTCGATGAAGATGGAGATGCTAACGGAAGACCTGGTGGCCGTCAAATGCCAGAGATTGAATTCACCAGTGAGACGATTATCGTTCAGTCAAAAGGTGACGGAACTTCGCAGTCTCTCTTCATTGAAATGCCTTCGAATGGTCGATT
>CAJJCQ010000039.1 GCA_905182725.1 uncultured Candidatus Poseidoniales archaeon | reverse complement strand
ATGAGTTAAAATTGAAGCATGGAAAATTGAACATCAAATGTTTGCGAGGGTTGCTCTACAAAACCGATTTGCATAAAGTTAGAATCTACAAGGGCCCCCAGTGAACTGTATTGAACCGTACCGTTCGATTCAAAGGAATCAATTCGATAAATCCTTGATCTTCTCGACCAGGTCCATTCGACGAAGTCGCCAAACTCCGAATGGCGTCATGGCTACTGCGATGAGAATGACACCAGACATGAGTTGCCAAGCAACGCTTGGTACAATGGTAACGGGCACAAAGAATTGCCAAGATGAGAACGACGCTGCTAATCCAACAGCGCCCCCATACGCAAACAGAACACCGACGATTCCACCGATAATACCGATGAGTAGGCTCTCAAACAGAAGCATCAAGCCAAGACTGCGGGTTGATGCTCCAAGCACTCGTAAAGTAGCCAATTCGAAATCACGTTCTGCCACATTCATAATCATCGTATTGAACATGACAACGATAGTGAACAGGAGGCCGAGGTACATCATGGTCTGGAAAATTTGGGTCTGCTGGTCAAGTAAACTGTTGATACCATCAAGCAAGGTTTGCCGCTTGAGAACTCCTGTTGAAATTTCACCCAAGGCAGAGTCGACCTCAACACCTTCTGGGAATTCCAAATAGATCGAAGTTGCATGAACGCCGAGAATTTCGCTCAAGTCTCCACGTAAGAAATACATGGTACGAGCCAATTCTGCGCTTGAAGTTCCAACGATTTCCACATCGTGTGGTGCGCCGTTGATGTGAACTGTTTGTTGTTCTCCAACATTCCATCCGAGGAAGCGCATGCTCCCTTCTTCCATTACAACTTGAGTGACTGTCATATTCCCTGAAGGTGCCTTGCCATCCAAAAGGGATACAGCACGCATACCGCTCTCGAATGAATCAATGCCGACAAGAGTGAATATTCGGTCGATTTCATCAGCATCAGCAACTGAGCCAAGAGGCTTTTCAATGAGCATTTCATAATTGGCAGAATTGTTCTCTGCCCAATCAATAACGGGTTGTTCCCCATCTGCCGTAATGTAGACTTGCGCATCCCAAGTTTGGTCGTTCTCAAGACCGCCAACCATTGTCTCTTGCAATCCTGCAGACATCATTTGAATCGAACCAAACAGCATCAGAGAAATACCGACTGCGATAAATGTCATCGTAAGTCGGATCGGTTTGCGAACGCTTGAACGGATCGAAAGGCCGAGCGTTGTTGGCATCCATGAAGTGAGTTTTCGAAGCAAGTTTGAACCGACGCGCATTTCATTTTGCCCACTCAGCACCTCAAGCGGGTCGAGGCGACTCGCCTTCCATGCAGGGAATGCTCCGGAAAGGAACACGACAAACATGGTAGAGCCGATGACGGTAAGATAGATTGATGACGGAATTGTACGCACAATGATTGGCATACCAACGAGGTCTTGATAGAAATCAAGCATTCCGTTCATACCCCATGGCCCTGCTAAGGCACCAAGCGCACAGCCAATTCCACCGATGACAAGAGGCGCAACAAGATAGCCGGTCATGAGCGATGAGCGTTTGACGCCCAACGTCCGTAAAACTGCTATTTCCTTAGCTTGACTTTGCACCAAACGTTGGAGGCTCAAGACGATGGTAATGGCTGCTATTGAAGCAATCATCACGGTGAAAGGAACGGTAGTTTTTTCGGTACCCACCAAATCTTGTCGCATGACTTCAACCGGTTCATTCTGTCCTCGGTCTCGAACGCGTGCATCTAATTCGCTCACATTGAGCGATGTATCGACAATCCCTTTCAACACATCAATTTCTTCGCCTTCATACTCTTGAGTATCTGGTAAATCATAGGATGGCGTGCCCTCAACATCCAAAACAATCGTGTTACTTGCTCCAACCACGTTACCTGTGAGTCGAGCCATTCCAGTATCGGAAAGATAGCCCACCACATATTCGCCAGACTCGGGAGGGAACAATGTCCCTTCAGGAGCCATAATAACGTGCAAAGGATGGTAGCCGGTTCCAACAACAGTGAACGTAGCACTCGCATTTCCAGCACTGATATTCACCGTATCTCCGAGCTCGATTTCAAGGGCCTCAGTGACGTGAGCATCAATAACAATTTCATCTGCAGCAACCGCAGTTCGGCCTGTCGAATGACCTTCCGGCATCCATACGCGATCAGTATTTGCATCGGCAGGAATGCCGTGCCAGAAAGAATTGATGATGTGCTCTCCAGTGTCGTTGGTGTGAATCATCGCACCTTGAGTCACGGTGCGTCCTTCACATGATTCAAGGGAGAAGGATGTAACCGAACTTGAGGCAAATTCGGATGCCAATGAATCGCAGAAGACATTGACTTGTTCAGGGCTCCAAGTAGCACTGCGGTTGTCAATCCAAAGATCGGCTAGATTTGCACCGCCGTCTTCATCGGCTTGCATGGTATCGTACATACCTCCAAGGTTGTGTGCATATCCACCAAACGTGATGCCGGCAAAGACCCCGACAAACACCATCATGACAACGGCAACAAGCCGGAGTTTGGTACGCCAAAGGCTGCGTGCCAAGCGCTTATTCAGTAGATTCGACATCCAAAGACCTCCAATCAAGCTTCTTCATCTGAACTGTCAATATTTTCATCAGAGATGATTTTACCGCTGTCAATTCGAATGACTCGAGTTGCGTACTTGACCAATCCTTCATCGTGCGTGACAAAAACAGCCGTGATGTTCTCTTGTTGACATGCATGAACCAAAGCCTCCATGACTTTGTTTGAAGTTTCAGTGTCAAGATTCCCAGTCAATTCATCTCCAAGCAGAAGCGTTGGACGCTTTGCGATGCTCCGAGCGATAGCAACACGTTGCTGTTGGCCACCACTGATTTCGCCTGGGAAGCGGTTCACTTCAGCTTCTAACCCTACGAGTTTGAGCAACTCTTTGGCTCGGTCAGCATCTTTCTTACCTGCCAATTCTTGGATGAGAAGGATGTTTTCAAGGACTGAGAGATCTTGGAGGAGATTGAAAAATTGAAAGACATACCCGATATTTTCACGTCGGAAAGAAGTCATCTTTTCTGAATGCTTTCGCGGTACTTCCTTGTCTTGGAACATGTATGTTCCATCGGTTGGACTGTCAAGTGCAGATAAGCAATTGAGAAGAGTTGTTTTCCCAGAACCAGACGGTCCGAGCAGGATGACTCGTTCACCTTCATGAATCTCCAAGTCAATTCCATCGAGAGCTTTGACGACTCCTGCTGGTGTTTCATAGTGGCGCTTCATTCCAGTCATCTTGAGCAATGTCATTGTTTCACCTTCTGATTATACACGAGTTGATAGAGTTCGCTTACGAATTTGAACTATCTTTACTCGTCTATAAGTAGGGTAATGGTGGGAAGAATAAAAACTTCATCGTCAATTACCTCTACGGAGGATTTCTTACTATCGGAGCCAGATTCTGGGCTACGATGCATTCTCATCGAGCCATACACTTGATGACGGAGTGGGTGGTGGGCGATACATGCGAGGTGTTGCTGTGCTTCTAGTTGGGCTTTTGCTCTGTGCGCCAATGGTCTCTGCATGTGAGACTGAGGCTGCAAACGCACTGCTTGGTAAATTCCCTTCACCGACTGGCATCTCACCAGATAAGGATGATTCAATTCGTGAAAGTGTTCGACTCGCAAGTATTGGTCAAGAAACCGCTCGGTATATGCTTTGGAGAGTGTTAATGGGAGAGGAATTTACTGAACTTGAGATTGCTTTGGAAATCGACCGTTCGATGGAAGACAACGGTTCAAATCCTGAATGGAAGAGTTTCGATACCATCGTTGCCAGTGCTGAAAACGGGGCAATCCCTCACGGCGACCCGGAAAATAACGGTGCTGGCCCGAAGATTGTCGAAATTGGCGATGTTGTTGTTGTCGACCTTGGGGCTCGTGTCAACGACTGGGTGAGCGATGTAACTCGATCTTATGTCGTTGGACCAACAACTAACGAGACAATCATCGATGTGTACATGGCTGTCTATGATGCTCAGAACCTCACATTCCCGGTTCTTGAAGCAGGGACGCCGGCATGGTTACCAGATGATATTGCTCGAACCCACATCGAAGACCAAGGATATGGGGAATACTTCATTCATAGCCTCGGTCATGGTTTTGGAGTATGTGTTCACGAACCACCGTTGCTTTCGAGTGGAACTGATGACCCACTCTTCGGCCTGTCCTATAACGAGCAGCCACTTGCCGTTTGGGATGCACTTACCGTTGAGCCTGGCATCTATCTTGACGGATGGTTTGGTGTCCGAATCGAAGATGATTTTCTCATCAACCAAGAAGGGCATGAGTTCCTTACAGCAGATTTGCCTCGTGACCTTGACTGGTTCATGATTGAAAAAGACGATTACGAAGCACTTGAATGGCACACTGAGAACGGTGATGACGAAGATGAAGGTGGCATGAGTGAAATTCTTCCAGCACCTTTGAGTGGACTGGAATCAATCATGTTGTTGACGCTGGTGGCAGCTGCACTTGGCCGAAGCCGCGATGAACTGTCTGACCTCGACATTGACTGATTGCTCGCCTTTTACAGAGGCGTGTCCTCTGAGCAATAACGATTCACAGTACGCCCTCAAGCCTGTTCTGCAATCGGGACAGTTGTCCACCGCCCCACTCAGAAACGCGGTCGCCGTTGACAAATACTGCCGTAAATGGCATGATATCGATATTGGAAATCCAAGGTTGGGCCATTTTGAAACTGGCCATGCCAGGATCATCCAGCATGATTTTTCCGAAACGAACGTTGAGAGGAGCGGTTCCAGTCGACATCCACGTGTTCAACTCTTCAATCAGAGTTATACATGAACTGCATTCCTTTTTTGATAAAATCAGAACGGCAAGAGGTGCGCTGAGAAAACTCTCCCATGAGTCCGTCTCGAGTTGTTCAATTTGAGCCATGTCGGAGTACCTCATACGGCGGAAAAACGGAATGGTGAGTGGAATGAGCGAAGGGCTTCAGAGCGATGCTGCAAGAGCAACAACAGCGTCATAATCCGGTTCAACACCAGGGTTTTCAGCGACCCAGCGATGTTGGATAACGCCACTTTTATCAATAACGACGACGACTCTGTTTGCGCACATGTAGCCTTCAATACCACCAAGGCCGACAAATGCAGCATCGTAAGCTTTGACAACGTCTCGGTCAAGGTCAGAGAGCAATGTGAATTCGAGGTTGTATTTTCGAGCGAACTCAGCGTTGGCCCAAGGAGAGTCGACGCTGATGCCGAGAACGGTTGCGTTGGCGCTGTTGAGTTTTCCGAGGTTGTCTTGGAATGCACACATTTCTTTATCGCAAACGCCTGTGAAAGCACCTGGATAAAAGGCGAGGATTACGGTTTGGCCGCTGTAGTCAGCAAGGCTAACGTCACTCTTTTCTGTGTTTTTAAGGGTAAAGGCTGGGGCAGTGTCTCCAATATTGACCATAGTGCGTCCACTAAGCCCCGGCGTATATCCGTTTCGCAGTTCAAGCAAGGTCGAAGCGGTCAGCATTCATGACCTTGTTCCATGCTGTAATGAAATCTTGAACGAACTTGTCCTTGTTATCATCTTGTGCATAAACTTCGGCAATGGCTCGAAGTTGGGAGTTGCTTCCAAACACGAGATCGTAGCGGGTTGCTCGACGAACGAGATCGCCAGTTGAACGGTCGTGTGCTTCATAGGAGTTACTTCCTGTTGCCTTCCATTGGACATTCATGTCAAGGAGGGTTGTGAAGAACTCGTTTGAAAGGTCGGTATTGTCGCCGAATACACCACGGTCATCAGAACTAACGCCCATTGAACGAAGACCACCAACAAGGGCGGTCATTTCAGGTGCGGACAAACCAAGCAATTGTGCTTTGTCAAGCATCATTTCTTCTGGACTGACACTGTAGTTCTTCAACAAGAAGTTACGGAAACCATCCGAGACAGGTTGGAGCACAGCAAAAGAGTCGGCATCGGTTTGCGCATCGCTTGCATCTCCACGGCCAGGCATGAATGGAACTTCAGCACCTGAGGCCATTTCGATTCCTACATTACCTGCAAGAACAATGGTATCTGCAATACTTGCTCCATGGGCCTCAGCAAGAGGCGTGAGGGTTGCAAGAACGTTTGCAAGTTGTTCAGGCTTGTTGGCAGCCCAATCTTTCTGAGGTGACAAACGGATACGAGCACCGTTTGCACCGCCTCGCATGTCAGAGCCACGGTATGTCGATGCACTTGCCCAAGCAGTTTCGACCATTTCTGAGACAGAAAGGCCTGACGACTTGATGGCTTGCTTCAATGCAGAGACATCATAGGAAGTGCTTCCGGATGGAACTGGGTCTTGCCAAATGAGTTCTTCTGAAGGAACATCTGGACCGAGGTAACGGGATTTTGGACCCATGTCGCGGTGAAGAAGTTTGAACCATGCACGAGCAAACGCATCAGCGAATACTTCGGGGTTTTCGTGGAAATGCTTGGAAATCTTTCGGTATTCTGCATCTCGAATCATAGCCATATCGGCAGTCGTCATCATGGTTGGAACCTTGAGCGAAGCATCTTCTGCATCTGGTGCGAGGTCTT
>CAJJCQ010000038.1 GCA_905182725.1 uncultured Candidatus Poseidoniales archaeon | reverse complement strand
CGATCTCACGAGGATTCCAGTTTATATCGGACTTGGTGGTTGGCAAATAGTCGATTCGGGTTTGCTCATTATCGGGCTTGTATTTGCAGCAATAGTCGGTGTACAATTAGGCAAGCGTTGGCTTAAGAAATGGAAGTCAGAACGGATACGTAATGGAATTCTTGTGGGTATCATTGCAAGTGGGTTCCTCTACATACGAGAGGCGTTGATTGCTCTTGAGTACATTTGATTCAACTTCTGCCATAAAAGAGCAAAGTTGTCCTCGATTCACTTGAATTGTGAAAACCACATTTGAAGTGATGCAAGTCATACCATTGCTCATGGTCGAGCGATTGCAAGTCCAATCCCGCTCTCCATTTGAGATACATCACATACTGGCCGGTTTGGAAGCAACTCCAGAAATAAACGTTGACTCTGAACTGTTTTTGCCAGAAGGTGAAGGACCATTCGGATGTGTAATGGCCCTTCACGGAAGCATAGGTTGGGCATCTCATCATCAAGACCACGTCAATGGTTGGCTCGATGCCGGGCTCGCAGTTTGTAAGGTGAATTCATTCACCTCAAGATCGATTGATTCCACGGTTGATGACCAACTCTCAGTTACTCATGCCATGATGCTCGTTGATGCTTTCAGAACTCGTTCTGTGTTAGAAAAAGATCCTCGAATTGGAAAGATTGGGATTGCAGGGTGGAGCCTTGGCGGAACAGTAGCATTGTATTCTGCATGGTCTCCAATTATCGATATTTTAGGGACTCCATTTGACGCCCATCTACCATTCTATCCAGCAGCTCATCTCCGCCCTGATATTCAAAATTGGTCAGACTCACCGATTTTTATTCTTCACGGAGATGCTGATGATTGGACTCCAGTTCATTTTGTTCAAGACCTCATGCCTCAACTACCAAATGCGAACTTGCATGTCTATCGGGGAGCACACCACTCCTTCGACAGCGAAAAAGAATTCGAGTGGCTTCCAAAGGCTGTTCGTTTGAAGAAGAGGACAGTTCGTATCGACAAGAATGGATACATGTCTGGAATTTTATTCCTCGGCATCCGATTCCCTTTGAACAAACGCTGGCAGCGACGATGGATTATCCGAATCTTGCGGAATAGAGGCGCTCACGTGGAAGGTAACCCCCCTGCTCGTGCAGATTCTCTCGTTCGTGCTAGAGAGTTCTTCATGGAGCTACTTTGCTAATGGATCGCATCATCATTTATCCAATCTCTAAAATTCAACAGCATCCTTCAGTTCGTTCAGCACTCAATTTCCACAGCCACAGCCACGTGTTTGGCAAGAAGGGTCATCTGCCTTAACAGCGACCTCTTGTTTGATTTCTTCTGCGACTGCTTTCTTAGGCTTACGGCGGAGTACATTCGGTAGTCGAACTTTTCTCTGGGTTTGGGAGGTGCGGCTGTTCATATTCCCCCCACAGCGAGGTGGATAATAAATGTTATCAAATAGTTAATAATCCGTACTTTGACAAATAATAATTCCACAAGGCCAAAAGAGTATAGCCATTCAACTTTGAAAAAGAGTCTGTCGGAACGCTTATCCTAGTAAACAACTGATTGTTTCAACAACACCCGGAATCGCGCATGGGAGCAGAGATTATGGAAACCTTGTCGACGTTTGGAATATTTTGCAACTGTTCAACGGTTTCACGGTACTGAGCGGCCGTGCCAATGGCATGCATGACGTCGACACAGGTGTGACTGTGATTGAGGCAACTATGGCTGTAAGAAGTGATTTCAAGTTTATTTGAATGACGAATTTCCATTAACTTTGGCTCGATACCATGTTGGTAGTAAATGATCAAGTGAGCCTCAACGATTTCATCATCTTTCATGCTCGCAATTTCCCCTCTCTGTTGAATGTCAGCATAATACAACGCAGCATCTCGAAGGAATTTACTCCGGTTCTTGTATCCTGATTTTTCAATTAGATTTTCAAGTCCTTCCGAAAAAGATTTGTCGACGCTAAACGATATGATTTGACTCATATCTTGGAATATGGGGGCGCTGTTAATAATAATACCCACTTAACAATTATTAATCATCCTTGAATCATGACGACCTTGAGGGAACTTGGAGATGGCTCGGATTGCTCTTTTGTATCCCGGTGTGGATGACAAAAAGGCGTCACGGCCAACCAAGGTGGTGATCACAAGTTCTCTTTCGGCTTGATGATTGCAAGAAGTACAGTTTTCGAAATGGCTACAAGAGCGAATATAAGCGCTGCCACCAAAGCAATCATCGAACCACTTCCTGAATCGTATTCTGCAGAAAGATAGAGCCCTAAGAAAATAGCAGAGATGCCAAAAATTTGAGTCCAAATAAGACACGCCCGGAAACTACGTCCTACCAACTGACCGGTTGCAGCCGGCGTTACCAACAACGCTGTAACCAGCAAGGCTCCAATCACTTGAACCATGCTCACCACTACAGCTGCAGTGATGATACTAAACACCAAACCAATCGCTCTGACAGGGAGTCCTTGGACACGTGCAGCGAGTGGGTCGATGGTGGTTGAGAGTAATCCGGAATACAAAAACATGAGAGAAATTAATGATAAAATGCTGATCGTTGCAATTAAATCAAGGCTTTGTTCATCGATAAGCAGTAAACTGCCAAACAGATAGCCTTCGATGTCACTGGTAATTCCTCCCCCGAATACACGTAAAACAACCAGACCTAATGCAAGCATACCGGTTAAGAATATAGCAATGGAGGCGTCTCCAGTCAACACTTCCCTCGTCTGCATTTCGTGAATGAGAATCGCAGAAATCACGCTGAAGAGCAGAGCATACCAAAGCGGTGATGAGGCGCCCAAAACCACGCCAACTGCAACTCCACCAAAGGAGACGTGAGCCAACCCGTCACCAATAAGGGCGAGATTTCGAACGAGTAAAAACGACCCGAGAACACCTGCAACAACCGTCACGAGGATGGCTGCAACCAGCGCACGTTGGAACATCTCCATCGTGAAAAAATACGGAAAAGTTTCTCCAGGGGCAATCGGTGCGATAAACTCCATCACTGGTCCTACCAAGTCAAGAATAGTCGTACCTAGGCCCATCATTCATCCTCTCCGTTTGAATCGCCTTCTTCACGATTTTTAATCGTAATGGAAGGGGGGTGTTGTTTTCCATTGTGTTCATGTTCATGTCCATGCACGGGTTCAATACCGCGTAAGCCAGCGAGCGCCTTGAGATCTGGGAAGTCTTCAGTGAGTCCATCGAACCGTATTGATTCTTCTAAGTAAATCATACGATGAGCAGTTTGACGAATTGCAGCAAGATCGTGGGAAACCATCAGAATTGTTTTGTTTTCGTCATGACACAGCGTGTCTAATAATTTTAACAAAGAATTTCTGGCTTCACGGTCAATACCTACAAGTGGTTCATCAAGTAAAATAAATTCTGCATTGGACGCTAAAGCACGACCAATGACCGCACGTTGCCGTTGCCCACCAGAGAGACGAGCAATATCTCGGTCAGCGACATCTCCTAATCCGACCATCTTGATGGCCTGCTCGACCCTTTCTCGATGAGCCCCTCTTTTTCTGAAGAACATATTCCTTGAGTTTAAGGTGCCAAGTTGAATGAGTTCACGAACTGTGATTCGAACGTTTTTGGGCATCACTGCCGCTGCTTGCGAAACCCAACCGATTCTACCGAGAATACTCTTTGACATTGGTTTTCCACCATAGATCTTGATGGTGCCTTGTTGCGATTTCAAAACCCCGAGGATGGCGAGAAGAAGTGTTGACTTTCCACTTCCATTCGGTCCAACTAAACCTACGAACTCGCCTTTCAAGATATTCAAATTGATGTCCGAGATAACCATTTTTCCTGAACGGCTGACTGACAAACCTTCGATGTGGAGAACCTGCGTCTCTTCCATCAATTTATCTAACGTAGGAGATTGCATTTAAAGCACACCCATTTGTAAATTCTACATGACCTTGTTCAACAAATGAATCTCATTCATCAAACAACATCATCATTACGTGATGCTCTTTGCCAGAATGATTCAATCAAAAGATAGCCAAACAAAACGACAAACACAACACCGACGAATGCAATTGGAAGTGTATCTACGATCTCCATAACGTTCACCTTATATTGAATCCAGATTCCCTGTTGAGAGATAACTGCTGGTGATCAGCAGCCAATACCGGCTACAAGATTCTCGAGGTTCTTAGCCATCATTGTCATGTAGTCGTCCGCAGAGTCGCTCGGAGCCATTTCCATGGTGTAGAGGATCTGAATCGACACACCGGTTTCATCGACGATGCTTTGCACAGAAGATTGGTCGGTGTACTCTTCAACGAACAGTACGGTAATTCCTTCCTCAGTGATGAAGTTGACAACCTTAACAAGGTCCTCAGGAGAAGGTTCTCCTTCCGGGTCAAGTCCATGAACGGTAACGAATTGAATACCATACTGTACTGCAATGTAGGAGTAAGCGTTGTGATTTGCAGCTACAGTCTTCATCTGGTCTCCCGTCATGCACACTCCGCCTTCTCCGAAAGCAGCATCAAATGCAGCGTGTAATGCGAGTAATTGCAATGCATAACCATCTGCGTTTGCCTTGAAGACTTCTTCTCCAGCAGGGAAAGTAGCGGTGAGGCCCTCCAGGACAACGTTGACCTGCGCTCTGAAGGCCAGTGGGTTGAGCCAACTGTGAGCGTCATAAGAAAGAGTTTCTTCATCGGCATGGTCATCACCGTCTTCGTCAGCGTGGTCGTCATGACCTGCATGATCATCATGGCCGCCTTCGGCCATCAAGATGTGGAATTCAACATCCATTGGTAGAGCAAATCCATAGTCGCCTTCAGCGTTAATGTGGATTTCAACGAAACCAGCAGGGTGTTCATCGTGTCCTTCCTCGTGCCCTTCCATCGTTTCGAGGAAGTCAATGAGTTCTGTGACATTCAAAAGTTGGTTTCCATCAGCATCAGATGCGTTGAACAATTGTTTGATTTCATCAGCACTCATTTCAACATGGTCATCATGTTCGTCGTGTCCTTCTTCTTCATGTTCGCCGTGTCCTTCTTCATCATGTTCGCCGTGTCCTTCTTCTTCACCATGTTCATCGTGTCCTTCTTCTTCATGATGTTCGAGTTCGATCCAAAGGTATCCTTCACACTCTGCTTGAGTTGAGTTTGCCGCAGCGTGTGTACCAGTGTTGTAGCATCCTGTGAAGGATGAACCGTCTGGCATGGTACTGTTTTCGAGGTAAGTGTACTGACCGCATGTTGTTTCATTGTCCATTGATGCTTCGTGATTGACTGTGTTGTAACAGAAAGAATCGTCTTCCTCATGTTCGTCGTGGTCGTCGCCGTGAGCGTCGTTGCTCATGTTCCAACCGGCCCAGAACTCATCCCAAGAGAGATGGCTGTCTTCGTCAGCATCGTAATCTTCAAGCATGTGTTCTGCGGAAACAT
>CAJJCQ010000037.1 GCA_905182725.1 uncultured Candidatus Poseidoniales archaeon | reverse complement strand
AATTGCAAGAAATCGTCCAATTGGTCGGTTCCGATGCATTACCAACCGACCAACAATTGACGCTTGAAGTCGCTCGAATGATTCGTGAATACTTCTTGCAACAGAATGGTTTCCACGAAGTTGATGCTTATTGTGATATTCACTTGCAATACCAAATGGCAAAGGCAATTCTAACGTTCCAAGAATCCGCAAAGTCTGCTATGGCTAGCGGTGCTCTACTTGACGACGTAGTAAACGTCCCAGCACGATCTGACCTTATGCGTGGTCGTTTCGAAAAGGGATACATCGACAACATCGAAAGCATGGTCAAGAACATGACCAGCGAAATCGCCGATACGGTAGAGGAAAACTGAGGAGAGGAATATCATGACTGGAAAAGAATACCGAACCATTACTGACGTGAAAGGACCCTTGGTCTTTTTGAATAAAACTGAACCTGTTGCCTTTGGAGAAATCGTTACCCTACGACTGTCCAATGGAACCATCAAGAACGGACAAGTTCTCGATACTTCCGATGATCTCGTGATTGTCCAAGTTTTCGAAGGAACTGCAAAGATTGACCGAGAAGCTGGTGTCACTTTCATGGGTGATGTCTTCAAACTCCCTGTGAGTACTGACCTCATCGGTCGAATTCTCGATGGTGCAGGTCGTCCTCGTGACGGTGGCCCAGAGATTGTCGCTGAAGAGAAAGCAGACATCATCGGTGCTGCTATCAATCCTTACAGCCGACAAAGCCCACACGATTTCATTCAAACTGGAATCTCTGCAATCGACTGTTGTACAACTCTTGTCCGTGGACAGAAGTTGCCAATTTTCTCAGCATCAGGTCTTCCACACAATGACATCGCACTGCAAATTGCTCGTCAAGCCAAGCTCAAGGGCTCCGATGAAGATTTCATCGTTGTGTTCTGTGCAATGGGTATCACTGCTGAAGAGTACAACTTCTTCCGTTCCGATTTGGAGCGAACCGGTGCACTCGAAAGCGCTGTGTTGTTCGTCAACCTTGCCGACGACCCTGCAGTCGAGCGAATCATTACACCACGTCTTGCTTTGACCGCTGCTGAATACTTGGCGTTTGAGAAAGACAAGCACGTTCTGGTGATTTACACGGACATGACCAACTACTGTGATGCTCTACGTCAAATTGGTGCTGCTCGTGAAGAAGTTCCTGGACGACGTGGTTACCCTGGTTACATGTACACAGATTTGGCAATGCTCTACGAACGTGCTGGAATTGTGAAGGGCAAGAAGGGTTCAATTACCCAATTCCCAATTCTCACAATGCCTGGTGACGATATTACGCACCCAATTCCTGACTTGTCTGGATATATTACTGAAGGACAAATCGTTATTTCACGTGAATTGCACCAACAAGGTATCTATCCGCCGATCAACGTTCTTCCATCACTCTCACGTTTGATGGGTTCATGTATCGGTGCTGACACCACCCGTGAAGACCACAAGTCTGTATCTGACCAGATGTATGCTGGTTACGCTCAAGGCCGTGAACTTCGTGGACTCGTCGCTATTGTCGGTGAAGATGCATTGAACGACCGTGACAAGCAACTGCTTACTTTCTCCGGTGTTTTCGAAGACAAGTTCCTTCGCCAAACCCGAGACGAAAACCGTTCAATCGAAGAAACCCTTGACCTTTGCTGGACTCTCTTGTCATCTATTGACACGAAATACCTAGTCCGTCTTGACCAGAAGTGGATTGACAAGTACCATCCAGACAACCGTTCTTGAAACATTTAATTTGAATAGAAAAGGAGGTGAAAGAACATGGCACTCGACATCAAACCAACCCGCAGTGAGTTGATTAAACTCAAGGCTCGTATTAAGCAAACCAAAAACGGTTACAAACTGTTGAAGATGAAGCGTGACGGTTTATTCTATGAATTCCGTTCTCTCCTTTCTGATATGATTGAAGCAAAGCGTGACTTGACTGCTACCTATCGTTTGGCAAAGCAACGTATTGACTTGGCCAATGCTATCGAAGGTGGTTTAGCAGTTCGTGCAGCAGCAATCGCAAGCACCGGCCATCCTGAAGTTGAAGTTGAACGACGAAACATCATGGGTGTCGTTGTTCCAAGCGTCAGTGGTACGAATTTGAAGTCTACTTTCGAAGAACGTGGTGTTGGATACATTGGTTCATCAACCTATATTGACGAAGCTGGAGATTCCTTTGGAAATTTGATTGAAAAGATCGTCAAAGCATCTGAGATGGAAGCAACCCTCAAGCGATTGCTTGAAGAAATTGAAGCAACCAAGCGACGTGTCAATGCTTTGGAGTTCAAAGTAATTCCAGAACTTGAAGATGCTCGTGTCTTTATTCAACTTCGACTTGAAGAGATGGAACGTGAAGAAACCTTCCGTCTCAAGCGTTTCAAGAACAAGTGAGTTGTTCGACTGGTTTGAACAACTTGAGGGATTCCTTCAAAGGGGAAGCATAACCACAAAGATTTGAGGAGATAGCATGTCGGTTGATTCGGATGATTCAGTGGATGTAGATTCCTCTCTTGAATCGATGCCTACCCATCGTTTGGAATGGAAGCAGCATGACTTACTTTCGACTGTACTTCGTCGTTATTTTTATGTTGCTGCAAACATGTCGGGTGGAATCTTACCAACGTGGGTCGTCTCTCCTAAAAACGATAAAGAAATCGATGATTGCCTCGATGAAGCGAACGCCTACTTGAAGAAACTTGGATGGGCAGCAAAACTTTCACACGGTGATGACTGGGTCGTTCAATTATTCCCAATCCCTGAACGTCAATTCCCTTCATTCAATCTCACCTTCTTACTCTGGGCATTTTCTGCCTTAACCCTCACACTTGCAGGAGCATATTGGATGGAAGGCTCACGCCCTTCAGGCGGATGGTTTCATAATTCGTCCTTCTTAGATGCCGTTTTAGGTTATACTCTTCCGGTGCTTGGTAGTCTGTTTATTGCCTCACATATTCAGAAAAGAATCGCCTTTAATTTTAATCACCGTGTAGGTCATATCACACCAATTCCCGAACCGACGATTTCTCTCTGGAGTCTCGGGTTGTTATCTCAATCCTCTCTGGTTTGGCCCTTTGGTCTCTTTCTCATTCCAACATTGCCACGGATGGATGCCCGACTCTGGGATGACCGTAAAGTGCTGGGCTGGGTTGCAGTTTCTGTACCCGCTACGCTTGTCTCGCTTGGAATGCTTTTGTGGGGCATCGGTCTTTGGCTCACTCCCGAATACGTCGCTGTGACAAGTGCTCAAAATGTGGTGCAGGGTCCTTTCATTGTCGAAGTTCTTGGTCAATGGCAAATGGATCAATACCTTACTCGACTCACATGGTCACATCCCTTTGCTAAAGCAGGAGCCTTGCTGACGTTCTTCGGTTGGATTTCTTTGCTTCCGATTCCTACGTTCCCTGGTGGTCGAATCATGATGGCTCGAGCAGGACCAACCGAAGCACGAAGCAGCAGTAATCAGATTTTTATCTTCCTCCTTATCTTGGCATTTGCCTGGATGTTTGATGCTTTTAATGGATTTAGTATCTGGATTTTTGTTCTGACTTTGATTTTACCCTTGTTATTGTTCATGGGAACAAATAAAAGTTTACCTCTCATTCTTAACGAACCGAAAGGGCTTGACCTTCAAAGCATGAAAAACATCGGAATCGTGATGCTTGTGGCGGTTTTATTCGCCTTACCCAGTCAAGTACCCTTCGAGATTGATGAAGATTGGAATGCTTCTGTCGTGTATGACCTTGACCTAGAATATACAGCCAAAGAGATTGATGGGAATTGGAGCGCTTTAATTTCTGTGACCGTGGTAAACCCTTCTTCAATCAACCGAAATTGGACGATTGATTACGATCGATATGATTCAGCTTTGACTGATTGGTCATTGGTTTGGGAATGTGATGGTGAAGATATACTCGACATCAATGGTTTTGGTTGCGGGAGTACTTTGCCACCTCAAACCTTCACAACAGTTCTTCTCAATATGACATGGAGTCATCCCTCACCCGATGAAAACTTAGCCTATGCTCCAATTGCCTTTGATTTCGCTCTTCTTTCGTTAAGTCAAGGTGAATACCACAGTTATCCAATCGCGGTTCAACCAGACCTTCCAGTACACCCCGCTACTCCTTGGCAGATGTTGTATGATGAAGGTGAAATGAAACGCTGCATGGAACTTAATGTCGAATCAAAAGGTACTTTGAACGTTAGTTTTCCGAATGCAGGGCAATTAGCGAACCTTCAAACCCGTCTGCAGCGGATTGAGGGACATAACAACCTTTCAGCCAGTTTTGAAGAACCTCCAAATCGTATCTGCTTGCAAGGCGAGAATCCGGTGATGCTCCGTACTTCTGAACTCAACACAATTCAACTCAACGATGTTCTCTTTGATGGGGGTTTACCTGATTTCCCATTGGTGGCAGTTGTCCCTTCTGATGGATGGACCATTACCAACGACTCTTCACTTGGATGGGGATTCCTGCTGAATTCAAGCGGCTTGCTGAGTTCAACCGATGCACTGTGCCCTCTTGACCCCTCACTGTCAATTCCTCCATCTCCGAGTGAAGGTGAATGGATTTGGGATGTTGAAGTTCGAAAGATTTCGAATATACCTTCTGTTACAGATGCGAATCAGTCGTTAACTCTACAGATGTCAGATGGTGCTAGCATGCACGTTTGTTCCCCGAACCTTTCTGTTGAACCGCGTTTCAACTTCTCGGTAGAAGAAGGTCCTGAATTGATCATTCAACGCTACAATACCTCTCACCGAATCTGGTCAAACATGTGGATGGCTGCATACAACGGTACTCTTTTACAACCAGGCGGAGCGACCTTTTCGGTCTATAGTTCAAGTAACTCCTCGATGCCTGTAGATATAAAAACCGATGGGAATGGAGACGCATGGTCAACGGTTACTTCGGTAAGTACTCTCTCAACGGGTTGGAATTCGTTTGAATTCTCTCCATCGATGAGTACCATTTCGACGATCTGGTTTGAACATCAAGATGGAGTGCTTGTGATTCATTTGTCGAGTTATGTGTGAGGTTTAGAAATGCGTATTGCAATTTTAGGGGCAGGCTCGCTTGGTTCTTTGTATGCCGCACTTCTTTCACAAGTCGAAGGTGTAGAACTGTTCATTCATGGCCGAGGGAGCCACGGAGCCCATATGGCAGCACAAGGCCTCCAATTAGAGGGTTTAGCAACTCATTTTCTTTCGAACCAAGAGGTATTCTTTTCACTTGAAGAGGTTGGTCTACCTCCGCATGTATTGGGAACAATTGATTTCGCACTTCTCACAGGTAAAGCCGGTCAAACGACCTATCTTGCCCAGTTGGCTCACAAATTATTGAACGATGAAGGAATGGCTTTGTGCCTCAGTAATGGCCTTGGTCATGCTGAGCAGTGTGTTGAAACCCTCGGCCCGCATCGTGTATTTGCAGCATCATCGACTCATGGAGCATGGCGCCCATCACCTGGTGTGGTTCATTGGGCGGGTAAGGGCGAAACAGTACTTGGCTCTTTGACTGGAGGTCCTGGTGAACTTGAAGCGAAACCCTTGCTCGAAGCCCTTTCGATTGCCGGATTAGAACCAGCATGGTCTTCTGATGGTTTGGCTACCCTTTGGAAAAAGGTTCTTCTCAATATCGCAATCAATCCTCTCGCAGCACTGGCAGGTGTTGAAAATGGAACTCTCTTACGCCCTGATTTGTTTTCAGCAGCCTTTTCTACTCTGCTCGAAGGTGCTGCAGTTGCTCGAATCGAACGTGTTGCAATCCCTGGGGATGCAGAACTTGAGCAACAACTACGACAAGTGATTACAGCCACTTCGACCAATATCTGCAGTATGCTTCAAGATATCCGAGCAGGAAGAATGACCGAAATATCCGTCCTCAACCAAGCTATTGTTCTTCGAGGAGAACGTGCAGGAATTGCAACACCACTCAATCAAATGCTGGTGGCAATGGTCAACGCTCTTCACTCTGAATAAGGTCAGTGTTGTAGTGTAGGCCTCGGTTTTCACTTCGGTTTTCAGCATCTTCGGTGACCAATTGCCCGACCAGAATCAAATTTCTTAATTCAACAATTTGTCTTGAAGGCAAGGCACTTCTCCAAATGAAATCAACTTCTTTGGCAAGAAGTTGTAAGCGTCGAGAGGCACGATGAAGGCGATTAAACCTGCGGACAATACCTACTTCCCTTGACATTGTGTTGGTCAAAGATTCTCTATCGTGAGATACCGACACATGTTGAGTCAAGTCTTCAAGGCCATCAGCACGCCATTCCGGTAAGTGTGAATCACTGCTCTTGGGTGAGTGTTCGATGATATGACTTGCAGCACGATCGGCATAGACCACCGCTTCAAGCAGACTGTTTGAAGCAAGTCGATTTGCACCGTGCATTCCAGTGCATGCAACTTCACCAATGGCATACAATGAAGGAATAATTACTCCAGTTTCCCGACTGTTTGGTCTTCCATACTCGTCAACTGCTAACCCTCCAACAATGTAGTGTGCTGCAGGGGATACAGGCAAGGGATCACGTCCAAGTTTCAATCCATGTCGGTCAAGTCGGTTCTGTATGTTTGGGAAATGTTCCAAAAGGTGTTCTTGGTCAAGATGGGAAGTAATCAGATAGACATGAGGGTCTCCCGTTTCTTTCAATCGCTGATCGATTGCCCGAGCAACGATATCTCGTGTCGCCATTGAACCGAGTGGGGAATGATTCAGTGTGAATGAAAAAGGCCCTGGCAATACTTCGGACCCTTTGTCACCCGCAGCTTGTACTTCTGCTTGCCATCTGAGAAGCCCTTCATCATCGAGAATAACTCCTCCTTCGCCTCGCATTGCTTCTGTAATCAAGAAAGGTCGGTCGGATTTAACCGCAAGTGCAGTCGGATGAAATTGGATGAAAGCCATGTCCTTTACTTCCGCACCTGCCCGATACGCCATTGCTAAACCATCACCAGTAGCGACAGGTGGATTTGTCGTCTGAGACCACAATTGACCGACACCTCCAGTGGCGAGCATGAGTACATCCGCTGGTTCTGTGAAGACCATGTTATCTTCTTGATTGAGGCACCACACACCAGCAATTCCTTTTTCGGGGTTTTGGTGTTCACGTTGAATCAAATCCATTGCCAGCGTATTTGGCTTGAGTATAATGTTGATGTGTGAACTTGCAGCATCGTTCAATGCCCGCTCGATTTCTTTACCAGTGGCATCTTTTGCATGAAGAATTCGACGTTGTGAGTGGCCGCCTTCTTTGACAAAGTGAAACTCGCCATCCTCCTTTCTTTCGAATCGAACACCGATATTGAGTAGATCGTGTATCCGTGCACCGGATTCTTCAATCACTCGCCGAACGACTTCTTCATCGCATAATCCATCTCCACTCACAAGTGTATCAGTGATATGTGATTCAAGGCCGACTCCATCTGTTTTGTCAAGAATGGCGGCGATTCCACCCTGTGCCCAATTTGTTGAGGAGTCGATTGGTCGCTGTTTGGTGATGACCGTAACCCTATGGTCAGCATCAGCAAGTCGCAAAGCAGCAAATAAGCCAGCGATGCCGCTTCCGATGATGACGATGCGTGCCACAGTACTCCCTCTTGTCGATGGGTGCATGCAACTACATTTCACCCCATCGGCAAGCGAAACCGCCCCATCGGCCCTTGACTTTCTCTTGAATAGAATAATATGCGGTCCAAAGAACCGCTTAGCATGCAGGGGCAACCGAGGAACTCAGAGAAGTCAGGCAGCTTGGTCGTGGCCTATCTGCTGTGGTTCATCTTCGGATTTCTCGGCGTTCACCACATTTACCTTGGAAGAGGAATTCTCATCTGGTTTCTATCAATCATTACATTCCAAGGTTTGGGTATTTGGTGGATTGTTGACTTCTTTTTGATTCCTTCCTCTTTGAACAAATCCAGGAAAGCCACTCTCCGGGAGGCAATGGGCATTATGTTTGGATGTTTACTTGTTGGCTTTTCAGTTGCGAATGTAGGATTTGGAAAAGTCGCCCCTATCTTTATTACAGGGGCAGATAATATGAAAATGAACATTTCTGAAATGTTTCTACCGCATTGCAGCACCCCGACTATTGCAGCGGACTTGGCCAATGGCGATCCCTCTGCCTGCCTTGGTGCTGTTGGTTCATGGGATGGCCTTGACCTACTCTTCCTTTGTTTGGGATTGTTTGTTTTGGTGTCTGGTCGGATAGGATTTCTGAAGATAGGACGTCGTTCTGAGCGCCGTTACCATGTTATTTTCGGAGTTGGTGCAGCATTGTTCAGTATCGCTATTCTTGACCGACTTAGTTTTCTTCCTCGTTCAGCAAGTTCTGAAGGAGTCACAGAATTAATTCCCTTTTACATCAACCCATTCTTGTTTCAATGCATTATCGCAGCAATAGGAGCCTTCCTCATGGGCGGCCCGAAATATTGGGAAGCGGAAGCGATTGAACAAACACGAGACCGTCTGGAAAAGAGAAGGAAAGTAGCTGGTGACTTTAGAGATGCTTTTGGTTCGGTGAAAATGTCCCTAGGTTCTCGCAGCGGCACCACGCAACGAATTAGTCGGTCACAACTCCTCAAAAAGGATTCACAACTTCATATGAGGCGAGATACCTCCAAGAGTCTCAAAGTTCTTGCCACTTGCCCTTACTGCAAAGGTGGCGGATGTAATGAATGCGGACAATCTGGCACACTGTGAGCCTTTGAGTCGAAATACCATCGCTTGTTTCCGAAGCCCTCTGGCTTGAGTGA
>CAJJCQ010000036.1 GCA_905182725.1 uncultured Candidatus Poseidoniales archaeon | reverse complement strand
AATTCGACAACAGCTCCTACAAGGTATCAGGAGGGCTC
The DNA here is from genome assembly GCA_905182725.1 of uncultured Candidatus Poseidoniales archaeon. Taxonomy (GTDB): domain Archaea; phylum Thermoplasmatota; class Poseidoniia; order Poseidoniales; family Poseidoniaceae; genus MGIIa-L1. The sequence continues at coordinate 4,550 of CAJJCQ010000036.1, read as the reverse complement.
CACGGAGTTGGAGTTTCGGCAGTCAATGCAGTTTCGGAATGGATGGACGTGACCATCCACCGCAACGACACCATCTATTTCCAGCGTTTTGAAGCAGGAGTCCCCGTTGCGCCGTTAGCAGAAATCGGCACATGCACCGGCACCGGCACCACCATTTCATTCAAACCCGATCTTTCCATATTTTCAGGCGTGACCGAATTTGAGTTTGAAACAATCGACAAACGTATGAAGCAAACTTGCTACCTGAACGCAGGGCTGAAAATCTCCATTAGTGATCGCCGTGGGGAAGAACCGCATTCTGTCGAACACTTGTATGAAGGTGGTCTGACCGATTTCGTTAATCAATTAAACGAACGTAGAGAGGTGATGCATCCCGAAGTCATCACCATCGTTGGTGAAAAGGACCACCCCGATCCTGAATTGGGTCCGGTTTCAGTCGAATTGGCACTCCAATGGTCCGATGCCTTCAGCGAATCAATCCAATGTTTCACCAACATCATTGAAAACAAAGACGGTGGTACCCACCTTTCTGGGTTGCGAACTGCATTAACCAGTTGCGTGAACGGCTATGCAAAGAAGCGAAACCTGCTCAAGGGCGACGGGCTCTCTGGCGAGGATGTCCGCGAAGGCCTTGCTGCTGTCGTGAGCGTCAAACACCCAGATCCTTCATTCTCCTCTCAAACCAAAGATAAACTCGTGAGCAGTGAAGTCACAGGCATCGTCCAAAAAATCGTTTACGAGAAACTAAGTGAATTCTTCGAAGAAAACCCAAGCGTCGCTCGGCAAATCGTCGACAAAGCTCTGCTTGCCTCAAAAGCCCGTGAAGCTGCACGAAAAGCCCGTGACCTCACTCGGCGCAAAGGTGTGTTGGAAGGCGGCGGGCTACCTGGGAAGTTGGCAGATTGCCAATCTCGCGACCCGAGAGAATGCGAAGTCTACCTCGTCGAAGGAGATTCTGCGGGAGGTTCAGCGAAGACTGGCCGCGACCGACGCATACAAGCCATTCTGCCTTTGCGTGGAAAAATCTTGAACGTCGAGCGGCAAAAGCACAACATCGCAAAGGTGTTCCAAAACCAAGAAATTCAAACGATGATACGTGCTTTTGGCGCAGGTGTCGGCAATAATCCTGAAGATGAAGGCGGATTCAACCCTGAAAAGTTGCGCTACCACAAACTCATCATCATGACTGACGCCGACATTGACGGTGCACACATTCGAACCTTGATGTTGACCTTTTTGTGGCGCTTTATGCGACCTGCCATTACTGGGGGCCACGTCTACATCGCACAACCCCCTCTCTATCAATTATCAAAAGGAAGAGTCAGCAAGTATGCCTTTTCGGATGAGGAGCGAGACACAATTATTGCTGAATTACGAGGCGATAACCCCAATGTCAAGATTGGCATACAACGTTACAAGGGTCTTGGTGAAATGAATCCAGAACAATTGTGGGAGACGACAATGGACCCAGCAACCCGGACAATGCTCAAAGTGACTGTCAAAGATGCTGAAGAAACCGATCGAATGTTTGAGATCCTCATGGGCGAGGATGTTCCAGACAGAAGGGCGTTTATCGAACGCCACGCTAAGGAGGTGACCAACCTTGACATCTGATGATATTGAAGAAAACCAAGAAGAAGAAGTCGACGAACCGATTTCCACGGAAAACGTACTAAACCATCCACTGAACGATGAAATGAAAACATCGTATATCAATTATGCAATGTCGGTCATTATTGGTCGTGCATTGCCTGATGCTCGAGATGGATTGAAACCCGTTCACCGCCGTGTTCTCTACGGTATGTACGAGGGTGGGCACACATCTGAAAAGAAATTCAGTAAGTCCGCACGTTCCGTTGGTGAAGTCATGGGTAAGTATCACCCGCACGGCGACCAATCGATTTACGACACTATGGTTCGTATGGCACAAGAATTTTCACTGCGTTATCCTTTGGTTGATGGCCAAGGAAACTTCGGCTCTATTGACGGCGACCCGCCTGCAGCAATGCGTTATACTGAAAGTCGCCTCGACAAAATAGCCAAGCACATGCTCGAAGATATCGATAAGAAAACAGTTGACTTCCAACCAAACTTCGATGACTCTGAGCAAGAACCAACCGTTCTCCCAGCTCGTTTGCCAAATCTGCTTCTGAACGGGAGCGATGGTATTGCTGTTGGAATGGCAACCCGTATTCCTCCACATAATTTAACTGAAGTTGCTGGTGCAATCCACTTGCATGTAAGCCGTACTCTCGAGGAAGGCGAAGCGAACCGAGGCATGCCTCAAATCTCTATAGACGAGTATATGGAGCACGTCAAAGGTCCTGATTTCCCAACCGGTGCATCCATTCACGGAATCGATGGGATCTATGATATGTACACCACTGGAAAAGGTAAATTCCATGTCCGTTCCAAGTGCGATGTTCACGATGATTCGAAAGGTAAGCGGATTATCATTCATGAAATCCCATACCAAGTCAAGAAAGCAGATATGTTGGTGCACATCGCTGAATTGGTGACCAAGGGCTCAATTATTGGAATCCGAGATATTCGTGATGAATCTTCGAAAGAAGGTATCCGTGTCGTTATTGAAGTCAAGAACAACGCTGACCCTCACGCTGTTTTGAATCAATTGTTCAAATCCAGTCGCCTCCAAGAATCATACTCTGCGAACATGATGGGTATTTTGGATGGCCGACCGGTCCTCTTGACCCTCCCCGTTATGCTGCATACCTATGTGGCACACCGTGAATTAATCATTGAACGTCGAGCCCAATTTGATTTGGATAAAGCACAGGCAAGAGCTCACATCCTCGAAGGCCTCCTTATTGCACAAGACCGAATCGATGAGATTGTTGCTGTTGGTAAAGCGAGTTCGAGCCGTGAACAATTCGAAGCAGTTCTACAAGGCAATGAAACAATGCCAGGTATTGCAGCCTTCAGTTTCACAGAACCACAAGCCAAGGCAATTGCAGAACGTCGTCTCTACCAATTGAGCCGCCTCGATGTTGACAAGGTACAGAATGAATTCCAAGAATTACAACTTCGAATCGCCGATTTGCAAGACATTATCGCTTCCCGTACACGCCGATTGAGCATCTTACTGGCTGAACTCGATGAAATGGTTGAGCGGCATGGAGACGAACGCCGTTCGATTATCGACCCAATGCCACTGTCGATGGACCGTGAAGACCTCATCGAAGAACGTGCAATCGCTATTACGCTGAGCGAAGACAATTACATTCGCCACATGCCTGTGGAAATGTTCCGTGTTCAGAACCGTGGCGGTAAAGGCCTCAAAGGTGTTGCAACGAAGAACGAAGATACACCTCAGTTAATTGTTACGTGTTTCAGCAAAGACCGTTTGTTGATCTTCACTGACAAAGGACGTGTCTATGGACTCAAGGCTTGGGAAACGCCTCTTGCCAGCCGTCATGCCCGTGGTAGCCACATTCGTAACGTCATTGAAAAGATTCAAGATGATGAGAACATTGTCACCATCTTGCCAATTTCTCGTGATTTACTCGAATCTCCAGATGGTCACTTCTTACTGTTTGCAACTCGACTCGGTCTCATCAAGAAAACGAAGCTCGAAGAATACGTTCGCATCAACCGAAATGGAAAGTATGCACTTCGATTCAAACTCGACAATGACAGTTTAGTCAACGTTCGAACGGGTACCAACGAATCAGCAGTCGTCATGATTTCAAGCACTGGTTTTGCCAGTCGCTTTGCTTGTTCCGATATCCGTTCCTCTGGCCGAGTTTCTGCCGGTGTGTATGGTATCAAGACCGGTAATCGAAAGAATGCCGATGGTGGACATGTCGTCGCTATGATGTCGACCGAGAACACCGACACGCAAATCTTGACCATAACTCGAAATGGAATGGCTAAGCGAAGTCGCTTAGGTACTTCAGAGAAGATACCGGACATGAATGCTGAAGGCGTTCAAAAAATCGATCCTGAAACTGGTGAAGGTAAGATGCGAAACGATGGTTACCGAAAGACCAAACCTGGTGCCAAGGGCGCGTACACAATGAACATCGACCATGAAAGCGGTGATTACATCATCAGCGCTCGACAGATCCCAAATCTCGAAGACAACGTGTTCTTATTGACCAAGAAAGGTATGATGATACGCATCAATGCCGGTCAAACAAAGGAAACCAAGAACAAAAAGTCAAAGGGAACCCGTATAATGGAATTGAGGAATGCAAAGAAAACAGGCTTTGTAGACCACATTATTTTCGCTGCTCGACTTCCTGCAGAATTGGTTGAAAGCGACTCAATGGATGATGATTCTGAAGGCAATTCTGAAGAAGAGTGATCTTCTCTTCGGAGCGACGCCTTCAAACATGATTCCATACTGTGACTGTTTGTACCGGCCTCCCTTCGGCCGATGCGGTGATGTTGTATGGATGAACGCTCATTGATTTATGATTGGAATACTGTCGAGTATGAACTCAACCGAAATCCCGCAAACCACCCGCATGGAGTTTGGTTTGATGATGAAACACTTCGGGATGGATTGCAAAGCCCAAGCGCTCGTA
>CAJJCQ010000035.1 GCA_905182725.1 uncultured Candidatus Poseidoniales archaeon | reverse complement strand
TGGTTAATGCTCGCTTTGGACCGACTTCAATGAAAGCACGTGCTCCAGCTGCATACATGGTTTCAATCTGTGTCGTCCATTCGACTGCCGAAGCCATTTGAGGTGCCAGTTTCCCTAAGATTCCTGCCTTGGAATCTTCTCCTTCCATCGGATAGAATGAACCATCAACGTTGGCGGTGATTGGAATTGAAGGCCAACGGATCTCAAGACTTTCGAGGAATCGGCGCAGTGGTTCATTGGCTGGTGCAACAATACGGGAGTGGAAAGCATGTGATGTTGCCAAAGGTACGCATTGGAAACCCTTCTCTTCAAACAAAACCATCGCTTGTTGCACAGGTTCAGTTTCGCCTGCAATAACTGTCATTTTTGGTGAATTTTTATTGGCAGCAATAACATAGCCATCTATTGATTCGAGGATAGATGCAACGTCATCGTATGGCGCCATCACACTGGCCATCAAGCCCTTGTCATCAATGACAACTGAACCCATTTCAGTACCTCGAGCTGCGGAAGCACGTAGAGCACCGTCCATGTCCAAGATTCCTGCAGACATCAGCGCAGCATATTCTCCAAGTGAGTGCCCAGCAACCATATCAGGCATCTGCCCATGGTCATTGAGTGCACGTTCAATTGCCAAATCCGCAGTAAGCATGGCTGGTTGAGTATATTCGGTTTGCTTGAGTTTATGTTCCGCCTCTACTCGTTGCTCTTTTGAGAGATTCGAACGCAGAACGAAACTCGACAAACTCTCTCCTTCGAGTACATCAACCATTGTTTCATCGGCTTGAGCCCATACTTTCTGCACTGCACTGTAACGTTGATGTAAATCATGTGTCATTCCAACATATTGACTTCCTTGACCTGGATACATGTGCGCAACTTTCGCTTTCGGATGGAGTGCTGGGTCATTGGTCAAAAGAATGCCTTGAGCCTGTAAGAAGCCCCATTTCTCAGGATCGTTCATCGCTTTACTCGCGAGTTCGATGCGCTTGTGATATTCATTCCAAGAAGTAGCAACGATGCACATGCGAAATGCCTCTGACGCATCGTAATCAGAAGAGGTTGCATTCAAAGCAGAAGAGAGCCGCAATCCGCGAGGGTCTTCATCGAAATGAGCCCCAGTAAATCCAACCGCTTCTAATTTCGTTTGAAGAGAAGAAAGGTCGCCTGCAGAGAGGAGAAGAATTCCACCTTCGATCGCTTTCATTTCATCGTGTGTCATTGAAGCAGTGGCTGAAGCATCGTGAATTGAGGCTGCATTTGTTTTGATGATAGAAGAAGAGTCGGTTTTCGAATAAGCATCCCATCGCACGTCCCATTGTTGGGCTAATTTTGAATGGTATTCTGGTTCGAATCCTTCGAGTGCAACGTGATAATTGGTCCCTCCAAATCCGAAAGCAGAAACTCCTGCTCTACGTGGATGTGTTGTAGGGCGAGGCCATTCTCGCGCCTGTGTAGGTACGAAGAACGGATTACTGTTCCAATCAACTGTTGGATTTGGAGTATTGAAACCAGCAGATGGAGGTATCGTCCGGTGGTGGAGAGCCATTACCGCTTTGATGAGTCCGGCAATACCGGCTGCAGCCTTCAAATGGCCAACTTGTGACTTGATTGAACCAACGGCGACATTATCGCCTGCTGGCATTCCATCCCAAAGCAAAGAAAGAGTACCAAGTTCTGTAGCATCTCCGACTTTGGTTGATGTGCCATGAGCCTCGATTAATTCAACAGTCGTAGCTGCGTATTCGGCTTGTGCATAAGCACGGGCAATCGCTTGAATCTGGCCTCGTTGACTTGGTGCCGTGATACCTTTTCCACGACCATCAGATGAGCCTCCAACGCCGCGAATAACAGCATGGACTTCGTCACCATCTCGAATTGCATCAGAAAGACGCTTGAGGACAAATGCTCCAGCACCTTCCCCCATCACAAAACCATTGGCCCCAGCATCGAAGGGAGTGGAATGAGAAGCTGAAAGAGCGCCTATTGCGCTAAATTTAGCAAAGGTTGGAGCATCCATACTCCGATCTGTTGCTCCAGCAATCATTACATCGACTTGGCGCATTTGCAGCAACCGACATGCTTCCATTAACGTTGCTAACGATGAAGCACATGCTGCATCCATGGCAAAGTTTGGGCCTTGAAGGTCGAGAAGGTTCGAGACACGCCCTGCTACAACATTGGCAAGTTCACCTGGCATTGTGTCTTCATTGATACGAGGGGCTCCCTCGACGATGGATTCCATAAAAGCAGCACTGTTTTCTTCAGGCATACCTTGAGATTTGGCCAATTCCTTTGTATGATTTGAATAAATACGAATATTTGAGAGGTTGCGGTTTTCCCCGCCAAGTGCATTTGCAAAAGCAACACCTGTACGTAGTCGGTCGATGTCTTTGGATTCTCCATCATATCCAGCGTGCTCAATGGCTGAGGCTGCAACTGAAACAGCCCATTGTTGAGCAAGGTCGATTTGAGGTAATGTCCCGGGAGGCAATCTCCAACGGCGCCAATCGAAATCATAGCCTTCAACAACCGCACCAATACGTGCATAGGTGAATCCTTCTTCGATATCCCCTGGTCCGCCTTCACGATAAAAGTGCTCAGCCGGTCCAATCCAACGATGCTCTGGTATTTTTCGAATACTTACTTTGGCATCGAGAATATTCTGCCAAAATGTTTCAATGTCGGGAGCATCGGGCATCAATGCAGATACGCCAATGACTGCAATGGGTTCAAACGGACCTTGTTCAAGCCCTCCGACTTCGTTTCCTTTCGCATCTTTGACCATTTGTTCACCTCATTCATTCATGATACTTTGCGGTACCATCGTTATGGAATAGCCACCGTCAACATAGATGCATTGACCGGTTACGCCACTTGAAAGAGAACTTGCAAGCCAAAGAGCGGCACCTGCCACATCATCTTGGCTGACGTTTCGTCGGAGGGGTGAATTGGCCTCGACATGATCGAGAATATTATCAAAACCTGGAACTCCACCAGCAGCAATGGTCCGTATAGGGCCTGAAGAGATGGCATTAACTCGGTGCCCTTCTGGCCCAAGATGGCAGGCCAATTCTCGCGTCCAACATTCGAGGGCTGCTTTCGCCATCGACATGATTCCATAATTTGGTACAAACCGATTTGAGGCAGCATAGGTGAGCGTGATAGTCGATGAACCAGGATTGAGATAAGGCAAGGCATACTTCAAACATCGTTGTAGGGAATTGGCTGAGATCGTCATCGCAGTATTGATGTCTTCATTTTCAACGAAAAGAATAGGTCGGTCGAAGCAAGCCCGTGGAGCAAAACCAATCGCGTGGACGAGAATATCCGCTTTTACCCCTGGGTGTTCTTTCTCAAATGCTTCAAAGAACTCACTGGTTGAAGCATCTTCTGCCACATCGAGAGGATAGAATCCACCAATTTGGGGCAGTTTGTCCTTCAGTTGGAAAACTCGACTCATGAAACGCTTCTGATATCCGAGGTACAAAGTGACGCCAGCTGCAGCAAGTTGTTGGCAAATCGCCCATGCAATAGAGTCTTCACTAGCAACGCCGAAGACGAAGGCTGTCTTTCCTTGTAATTTGAGCATAAATACACCTACCCAATGGGTAAGTGTTGGCCATCACACCCAACCTATGACTGTTGCCTAAGTTGAGTTGGTGAAAACCGTTGTTCAGGAACCCTCTTTCGAGAGCCGAGGCCGTTAGAATTCATCCAATAAATCGTCAAATTCATCCGCTTCCGCTGTTTCGTCGTCGAGGTCTGAAAAGAAATCATCAAATTCTTCATCCTCAGCGGGTTGAACAGGTTCGTCGGGCAGAATTATTGGTTGATGGAGTTTAGGCTTTGATTGCTTCTTTGGTTTTTTCTTGGAAACAACTCGGACCAATACAACAAGGAAAAGAATGACCAGTATCGACCCTCCTGCAATTGAAGCATACAGCAAAGTATCATCTGAGCTCAAGGCATCCAACCCATCGATACCACCGGATTGACTGGAGGCTTTAATGTCGATTTGGATGTTAATTTCACTGAAAGGAGCAGAATCATCAGTTGTACTTTGAGCACGAATCTGTAACGGCATTCGAAGGTCTGAACTCACATCAGAAGGTGCCCGAATAGTGAGTGTTTTCACAGATGAAGTCCCTTGGTAATCGACATTTTCACTGACAAGTTTCCCTGCGGGAAACGAGAAACCTATGGCTTCAAGTTCAGCAGCATTGGCGAAAACAACTTCCAATTTATCATCGGCATTACCCTTGTTGGTCACTTGAAAACTGAATTCGACTTCATCGCTTGTGTCCATGTAACGTGTTGTAACATCGGAAAGAAGTAATTCGACCATACCGTAACTTTGTATCTTTAGATCACCAATGTGCGATGTGTTTGCAACCCAAAAACCATCGTCGGGCAATTGCCCATACGGAAGGCCGTTCCAAGATTCTACTTTGGCTTCAATCTCAAATGAATGTTGAACAGATGCGGGGATTTTCGTCTGACCGATAAAACGAATTTCGAAGGTATCTTCTTCACCTGCACCAAGTGTAAAACTATCTTCACTCAAAGACATTTCAACCAAAACTCCATCCCATTCAACTTGTGAAATACTGATCTCTTCGCTTGCTGAAGTAGGGTTGGTAACGGTACAGATCACCGAGGCCTCAGCATCCGATGTAGGATGGACATCCATGATTGGATCTGAACCACAATCTAACTCGACTGCAGGAAGCGGTGAGCCTTGTGCTGCGGCAGGTGTGATAAGGCCCGGTGCCAAAAAGAGGCTGAGAACAAGTCCGAGAATCAATGCCTTTCGAATAGTTGCCACCGGAGGTCGCTGTATGCTTTCACTCATGAATGTGATGGCATTTTGAAGACGAAACCCTCGACTCCCTTCAATAAACACTGGGTCCGTACAATTCTTCGGCTAGATCCCGATGGGCTTTCCAAAGATATTCCTCATCTAAACCGGCTTCCAATAATTGATTTGTGCGTTTGGGTACCGTTTTTGGACCTAAGACTGCACCTGGGCGTCGGAGGTCGTCCATGTAATCGGTTTCCAAGAGAAAACCATGAGAGCAAGATTCAACGCTTGACATCAATTCTTCAATCGCTCCTTTACCAATCAATACACTTGGAGTGATGCCTTGTGTAATTTCTTTGGAGACATTAGCGGGAGCGTAATGGCGTACTAATCGGTTTTTCTCAAGCCCGGCTTTTTCAGCCATGGACGCAAGGTCACGATAGGTTGTTTCAAGTTCGCCTTCAACATGTAATTGGAGAGCAATACCCTCTTGATGAGCCATATGCATTGTTTCCAATAAGAGCGTATTTGACAATTCCCAAATGTCCTCACTAACCGGCCAATGTGGGCGACCGACTTCGCCAATGGCATGGGCTTTACCTTCGTGAACAAAATCCAAGGCTGCATCAATACTTTCGCGGTAATTCTCTACCGCACGTTCAGCTCCATGTTCACCGGATTCTTCTAACCAAGCTGTAAATTGATGGGCGAATGCTGCAGGATGTGGCCCGAGAACTACACGTACTCCGAGTTCAACTTCCTTTCGAACCTCTTCTGCCATTTTCACAGTATTTGCATATGTTTCGCTATGGCCCTTTTTCGTTGTAGGAGGGGCTGAAAAATCAGGGCAGTGGACAAGAACAATGTCGGTACCACCTGCATGCTTGAAGTCACGTGCTGCTTCAAGAAAACGACCATTTCGGTTCAAGTGAAAATGATTGTCCAGTATCGGGCCTGTCCATTTCACACTCTCTTGCATAGACGACCCTCATTCAAACGCTGGAGTTCATGCAATTTCAACGCATGGGGGGAAATTACAATATGAGTGCCATTCGAGGTTTAAATGAAGAGATTCTGTTCTTTCAATTTGTTTCTCCAATATACTGCAGCCATAGCCACAATATTTTGTTGGCGTGCGTCTGGAACGATACAACGACCATTTGGCCACACATGAATGGTAAGGTTGTGCCGAGTATCTTTCAAAACACTGCATCCAAGTCGTTCATCGAAAGATGCTGTGCCTGCGCCGAAGTTTCCGACCAATTGTTGAACATTCAATGGTTGACCGAAATCAAAAGAAGCAACTACGGGGCCTAATTCGGTTTCCAAACCGGAATCGTTCAAACCAAGACGGAGCATCAATTCCTTTGCAGCAGCACGAGCCGCTTCAACACGATGTGTACCGTGGACTGTAATTCGACCTTCTCTGTCAATCACCAGTGTAGCACGGGGGCTATCCAGTACTTTGATGACAACTCCACTGGTCTCTTGACCACCGACTTGTGAAATAACGGCTTGTTGGTCGATTGGAGACGGAGGAATAAAACGAACCAATTGGTTTTCGATTCGAACTGCTATGGCTGTACCCGACAAACTCATTCCTCCTCTAATCTATCGGATGAAGTAGTGTCTAAACTAATCTCCTCTTGTTTTGGAAGAGAATTCAAGGCTTCAAGAATGGCATTTCGATGAGGTAAATACAACGGCAGTAACAACGTAGCCTCGTCACCAAAGTCCTTTCGAAGCAGAGCGAGAGCCCCTCTTAGGCGAGCTGCGTACCGTTGGTCACGAGAAGAACAGACTTGGGGTCCGACGACCCATTCACTCAAATCCCACCAAGTTGCAGACAATACCGCAGCTGAACCAAAGTTACTGGAGACTCCTTTTGGCGGTTTTTGGGCATCAAAGATATTCTTTTTGACACGTTTCCTCCATTTACCACCGATTGAAATCATTCCAAGCAATTTCTTCCAATGTGATGCTGCTTTAGCTTCAAGAGTAAGATGGTCGCTCCATTTTTCGTCATCAGCGGTCGGTTCTATGAAAAAAACCGGCCTCTCGTGGCGTGCTGCATTACGATGTAGTCGACGTGGTTCAGGATCTGGGAATCGGCCACCCGGGATGTCTTCTATACGTGTAATCTCGTCTAAGAAAATTCCAAATGCGCCACCTGAAATCAAACCATGAGAAAGATTGACGCCAGGTGATTCTGCCTCATCCTTTTCTTCTTGCACCCATAAATCGACAACATCGGGAGATTCGAGTAAGGCCAAACCGTTCCAAGTATCCCTTGGGCGCATTGTTCGCGGATAAACAATCGTAGGCAATACTCCGTGGAGTACAATCTGACCGCCATCTGGATCTTCCCAAACATGGTCGTCCCAATCAAGTCGAGCGGGCACATTTTTCACGCTCACTGACTGTTAACCCATTCGCGAAGAGCATCAACGCTCCACCCTTGGTCAAAGTAACCTTGGATTTCTTCTTGAGTCCACTGTGGGAATTGCGTCATTGCATGCGCCATCTCAGGTGAAACATTGGCCGCAGGTCCTGCGCCTTGAGGTGGTCCACTGGATGGTTTTGGTTGGCCTGGTAATTCGACATATGTTTTCCCACCTTGTTCTTCGTATTCATCGAAAAGGTCCGAACCGTCGCTGCGACGAGACAATACAAACACCAATGTTCCCAGAACTGCTACAGCAATACCGAGAATAGCAAGGATGAGCATAAACCCAGATGAATCTGAAGATTCACTTTCCACCTTGACGTTGAATGATTCTCCATCTGATGAACCGTTGTAAAGCAGTTCATCTGTCGTGTTGTCGGAAATGAGATAATACATACCAGTCGTTGCTAGATTGAATTCTGTAAGCGTCACTTTGACCCAAGTAGAATCTCCAACGGTAATGACGCCGGTAGTGATACTGTTTTCGAGTACTGGTACGCCATTGTTGATGACAGAACGAATGTTTAGAACGGTTGAACCATCCATTGTTCCTGTATTCAACACTTTAATTTCCAAATCCATGTCTTGACCTACTTCAGGTTTAGCTGGCCTCATTACAACATCAGTAATGGTAAAGGATGCTTCTTCGTGAATCAATTCATACAATGATTTGTGCTCTGGGTTGCTTGAAAAGATTGGTCCAATTCCGCCTTCATCGGTCGGTCCACCGCCCAAAATGGCTTGTGTTCCTGCAGAGTCGGTTGCATCAATCCAAAAGACAACATCGACGCTGTCAATTTGTGAAGCATCGGGATCGGTCTGGCCTTCCGTGATTGGCCACAAATCAACACATTGTGCAGAGGCGAAGTAAGAACCGCCACTTGGATTAAGCGTCAATTCTTGCGTCAATGGCATATCACCAAAAGTCGAACGGTATATTGGCCATGTGATGTTATTGGTTGGGTCAGTATAGAAACTCCAAGCAACGGAAACATCTCCTTGGAACAAGGCTTCTTGCTCTTCAAGAATTACTTCGACATCGACACAGTGGAAGGTTGAGGTTGGCAAAACATTCGCAAGAACTCCGCCGTCGCCTTTACCATTCTTGAGCGTCCATGTGTTTGAAACAACTCGAGGAGCGGTTCCGTCAATTTTGAGGTTGAACGTTTGACATCCATAGGAAGAAGACGAAGAACAGATCGCTGCTGTTGTATCAACTGCACCGAATGGCAATCCTTCAATGTCGTTACCACATTCACCATCGTCGCCACCATCGCCACCACTTGCATCATAAGGACACAAACGGAACGTGTAGGTGTAATCATTGGTCACCGGAGGCGCGGTGAGATTGATATCAAAAGCGCCACCTGAAAAGGTATGATAGGTAACTTCACCAGGATAAGCGATGTATCCCTTTGAACCATCCATCAAACCAGGTTGGCGTGTCACTTCAAGAGTCAATTCAATTTCTGGAGTGATGTAGACTTGGTTGAGAATTCCGTCAAGGTAAGCGTATTGGCCTTGGAATGAAATGATGTCACCCGGGTAAACAAAGCCATTTCGTACATCTTGAGTAATCGGAGCCAGTAAGTCCGAAAACAAAGGAGTAATCATCTGGTTGTTCGCTGAATCTGCACGGAAGTCAAGTTGAATTCCATCGCTGTAATGCCAGTCTTGAATGTGCCGTCCTGGAGCAGGAAGCATTCTGTAACGAGGGTTGTCAAGGTCTTGCATGTACAAAACCGGATTGTTAAGAGAGGTAGTAGCGCCAGGTAGCCCCCATGTCATACGAATTGGTAAATCGAGGTAGAAATCGGATTCGAAGGGGTCAATGAGCACATTACCACTCATGCGGAGTACTTGTGGGCCATCGAAATCACCGTCTTCAAGAAGGATTTCAATGTAAGGACTGTTGGTCCATGCAGTATCATTCCGAGGGGAATAATACACGGTCATGTCATTTCGGTCATCGGCCAAGTCGATACGGAAATAGTCAACATCTCGCCATCCGTTGTCATCACTTGCTTCTACGATGAGATGGTATTCATTACCAGCATACATTGTGTGATTCCATTTTCCATTGTATTGAGGGCTATTTGACTTCAAGAAACGACTGTCCTGAGAATCTTCGATAAAGAAATTACGAATCACTGGAGCTTTCGAGTTCATTGAAACATATGTGAAATGGTCATTCTCAAATCCTGGGGCACCGCCGTTAATCGGGTTACCTGCTTTATCGAATCCTTCAATCCAAACACTGACTTTACCAACAGGGTCTTGGCCAACGTTTGCATAATCGTTGTAAACTGCTGAATAATTAGCAAAAGGTGCTGCACCATCGCTGTATGCGGTGACTGTGATGTACTCATCGGTATCTGCTTGGCCATTCGAATTGCTGTCATGATCGTATTCAACCCAAATCTTCAGGTCGAGAGATTCTGGAGGATTTGGTAAATCACTTGCATTCAAGCGAATTTGTTGGGTTGCGGAAGGCACTACCCATGTATCATCAACCATAACTCGCCAGTTACTGTCGAGAGACGGGTCGACTTGTCCATTGAGAATACGGACATCAAGCAAGTTCGGGTCAAGAGTATCGATTGACAGATTAAATGGGATTCCACATGCACTGTCTGGCCGGTATTCAGCCGCAGGACAGAGCGTATCTCCACCTTCGTATCCGTCGATACGGAATCGGTATGTGTCTTGACCTGCAGCCATTCCAAGGTCAATTGCCCAGTTGAAATCGCCACTTGGAATACCTGATTGGTTTGCTACAGAAATCCATTCGATGGAAATATTTCCACCTGTATTGTTGATAATCTTTTGTTCGAGAACCATGAAATATCCGCTCGGGTTTGGTGAAATTGACAAATCCTCAAGACGGATGGAGCCGGTAACCGTTACAATTTGACCAGTTGTTCCGTCGTCAAGGTCTTGAACAACACCGATGTTGTTGAGGACTTGGAACGAGGTGATGATAGCATCGTTTTCAACTGCATTCCCACCAGCCGGAGCGAGTAGAGTCGCATCTGGCAGCCCATTGACGCCATTTGATGCAATGAGACCAGAGTAGATACGTACTTCATCGGTATCTTCCCAATTCGAATTAACCACAAATCTCCATGTAATTTGTTTACCATTGCTGATATCAACGACGCTTGAAGATTCAAGGCTGAGCAGATCATCGACATCGGATGCCTCGGAGAAGAGTAAAGCGTCGCTGTAACTCAAGACCACATCGCCAGTTTTTGATTCAAAAGTCAAAGTAGCTTCAGCCAAACCAGCCCCAGTAAGAGGACTTACAGTATGTGTTGTTACAATTTCATAGATTCCTCCATTCGGGTATAATCCAATTGGATTGCCGACTAAACTAATGGAATTATCATAACCACTTGAAGTTGTAATCTCGAGATTAGAAAGAGTGATTCCTCCACCAATCGAGCCGCTCACCTTCAGTTCCACTTCTGCAGTAGAGCCGCCACTCCATAGAGCAACACCTTTGTTCAGTTCACGATCTAATCCATCCGCATTGTTCATTGTAACGGAATAGTTGTAAACGATATCGAGGTCTCTAACAATCATTTGAGCACCCGTAGATGCATTTGGGGAATCTGCTCTTAATCGGAAAGTATGCCATTCATTACCATACGCATCATAGTGGCTCACTGGAACTAAAGCGTTTGAAAGGAGAGAATTGATTGCTCCCTTCATATCGAGTAAATCACCGAGATACTCTGGGAAGAAGAGTGTACTGTTCTCAATTGAACCGAGCGGCACTTCTTGAGTTCCTGACAAAAGAGTAAGGTCGAATCCTTCGTTTTGGTCATTGAGTGAGTGAATTTCAATTTGGTCAAAACCAAAGTCAACTGAGGTGACTTCTGCTCCCTTTGGAAGCATAAACATGGCTCCTTCAGCAACACCGCTGCTGTCAATGGAGAGTACAGATGACGGTTGACCATAGTTGATGTTATTGATTTTACTCTGCAAGAAATTTGTTTGACGGCCAAATCCACCGAAGGCTGGTTCTTCAAAGCCCCAGTCTACCTGCCCATCGTTGGCGACATCGAGTTGGACATGTTCAGTATGATGTCCAAAGGTCAAATCAAACCAAAGACCGCCGACATTACACGCATTTTGGTAAGAAAGAATGGCGTCGAAACCGAACAGTGGCTCCGGAAGAATGTACTCGGTACCACTTTCAAGGTCGATCAAACCTCCGCCACCAATGCCATTGATTTCTAAGCTCGGGATTTCAGAACAATCGTCTTGAATTAAAGGTGTAATGCGGGTAATTGGACGATTAAAGTTACTTCGTTCAAGCACTGGAATGTAGGTCGTATCGGTGATACGAGGGAAGTAATCCATCGGCATAGAATTGCCCGCAGTTTCCCAAACTCCATCGATGATATTATCGGTCATGGCCGTACTTTGATTAAATCCAGTTCCAACTCGCGTCCCGATACTCAAACCATGGAATATGGCCGAAGAAAGGCGACTCGGCCCAGAATCAAAAGTTAATTTGAAATTAATTGAAGGATGCATTGTTGAATTAATATCCCATAGTTCAATTATTTTTCCTTGGAGATTGGCCATGGTCTTTCCGTTTCGGTCGACAATGGTTTGGCCTGTTGCAGAATCAAGAACGGTCACAGAAATGGTTGCTGAACTGGTTGTTTCTGATTCAAGAGTAAGTAATCCGAAGCCATTCGGTTGATTCAAACCGCTGGAAACGGTAGGTATGAAGCCGTTAATCGACATATCTGCTGATTGAGGCAATGGGTCGCCAACACGGAAGTTGTCAATATACCATCCTGCTTTTCCACCATCAGTTCCACCAATGTTATTGTCTTCCATGATGAAACGGAATTGAATGTATTGGCCGATATATTGGTACAAATCGACTGCAACATTAGCCCATCCTGTTGGGTTGGATACCGAAGTAGAAGAACCAGCGAGCCCGTAGTCGCCTTGACCGAGGCCTTGGCATCGTGAATCAATTTGACCGGCATTTGAGGAACCGGAACCTCGAGGATAGTATCCGTTACCGTAGCCAACGCCAGAGGAGTTGGAAAGGTCGATATCAATGGAAGAGAAACCTGCCGGATCGTTGTCATTAAAATCGTCGTTAAATGAGCCTCGGATTTGCAAATATGCACAATCTCGATAGTAAACCGGAGGATTCGTACCCGTTCCAGTGTCGATGTCAAGGTCGTGCCATGAATCAAAGAAAGCCAGATGGTTCTTCAAAGAAGAATCAACATAAATGGTTTCGGAGGTCATTCGGTATGAAATACCGACTTGCCCTGCTTGTTCATTGGTATAATCGTCGTCAGTCAATCCTGTGCCCCAGCAATCGGTTCCACTGGAACAGTCGGGAATGTTCGAGTTTGGACCGACTGTCGTGAGATCAATCGTACCCTGATCCCAACCGACGAAGTCTTGGGTAAAAGCACGGTGGTCCATGAAACCTGCTTCAGTTTCTTCAAAGTCTGTAAGGAATCCTTCAGATTTCAATTGGACTGGGACCGCATTGGAGCCTTCCTCATACGTGAAATGAGTATTATTCGAAAATTTGGTAAGTTGATTGTTATACATTGGATTCCATACTCGAGGCATTGTTTCGAGGTCTACTCGTGTTTGTGCACTGTGTTCAATCATGCTTGTTGAAATATCGAGTGAAGCACTCGTCACGGTTTCGGAAGCAGGAAGGTGGATTGTACCAGAGTCAGTATCGACGAAAGGAGTACCATCACGCAATTCAATGTCCGCAGTTTCGTTTCCGTTACCAAAAGTTGTTACATTTGCAGCAGCCGCAAATGGTGCCAAAATCATCAGGAGAACGAGGAACAATGGGGTTTTCAATTGTCGATTATTATGGGTCATAAACTCACCTACCCTTTACCCGAGGATTCCTTCACCTATAATCGCAACGGACACATGCCCCATACGCCCCTCCTACGGAGGGGTAGGTTGAGACAACTCAACCTCAAAGTTCAACGACTCGTCTTTGACTCCAAGCAGCCTGTGTAATTTGATCTAAACCGCCGACACGGTTTTCACTTTTTCAAGCCATTCTAAATTAGCAATTGTCGTTGGGAGTGAAGGGCCAAGGGCATCACATACTTCCGCCCCGATACTCAAATCAAATGTTCCTAACGCTTGGGCCATGTGCATAATGGAAGTCTTGTCAAATCCTAATAACGGCCTTAATACTTTCAAAGAAGTTACCATTTCAATTGCCCCTAGATTCCCCAGAGTTTGAGATGAAACTTGTACAAGATTCTCTCCGGTCAAAATGTGGGTTGCATCAACCTCTTTTCCAGCCTGTTCAGCTAAACAACTGAAGAGACGCTTCATGTGAATGAAATATTCAGTATGGCACCATCTTTCAGTGAAAAGGGCCAATTGTTCTGCAACCGGTACGACTGTTAATTTTCTTGAGATTTGACGGCGTGCTGCATCTCCCAAAGGACCTTCCAATTCGAGGAGAAAGCGGAGCGCTGCAATGGTTTTGTGCTCTGCTTCTGGGCCGGTAACTGGCTCTTGAGTACAATGAACTGGATGAATCATCCAACCTTGCTTGAGCATTCGAGCAACTGCAATCGGAGAATCGATGCCGCCAGACACTAAAGCAATACAGATCTTATCCTCCATATCGAGGGCCACGCCCTACAGGTCGAGAAACCACCTCTCAACGAGGTGAACTCCGCATGAGTTCTTGAGGGAGAACCATATCGCACAACCATGGAACCTTACTCGAAAGAGGCCGCTATGCTCATTGAGCATGTTTTCCCAGGTGATACGAATGCATACGATACATTGTTTGGAGGAAGGTTACTTTCCCTCATGGATAAAGCCGGTGGAATTGCATGCGCTAAATTTGCTCACAGAGAATTCGTGACTATTTCGATTGATGCATTGACATTTATTGCCCCAGCACACCAAGGCGATTTACTCGAAGTAACTGGAAAAGTCGTGTTCACCAGCAGCCATACTGCCTGTACTAAAGTGACTGCAGTCGCCGTCAATAAGGCTAATTGGGAAAAGAAGAAAATCTGTGAAGGGTTCTTCTTTTTCGTCGCTATTGACTCAATGATGCGCCCAATCCCAATCCCTCAATTTGTTATTGAAGATGAAGCCGAACAAGAGGATTGGGATCATGCCAAAAATATCCGTGAACAAATGTTGGCAAAACGGAAGAAGTGAATTTACCCCTACCTTCATGTGACCCATATTGGTGGACGAGGCATGCCTGTCCTCAATATTGCTATGATCGGAACCGATGAGTTAGCTCGTGAAATAGCGAAAGCGACAGACCAAAGAGACGTACATACATACGTCTACAAAGAACCAGGACAAGATGGTCCACGAATTCTTTCGATCATCCGACCGGCGAAATATCCAGAACGCCTTCGGCCTTTTTTGAATGCACTTTCAGCGGCTCGTGTCGGCCTTCTCGAAGTTACGGGAATAGATGCGACTCTCGGGGAATCGTTGGTTGCTTTTGCCAGTGCCAATATTACTGAAGGAATTGCTGTAATCAATGCACCACAAGGTGAATGGGTCGATGAAGATCAAGTGAAAATGTTATTCAAGCAAGCAGGATTAGGAAAATGGACATTTGGTTCGACAGATGGCATTCAATTACGAAATACTTTCTACCAACATATGGATGATATGTCCGAAGTATTGTCTTTGAATGCAGCGGCTCCACTGGTGATTCCTATTGACCAACATTTCAACGTCAAAGGCATTGGCTTGGTTGCCATTGGCTATGTTCAATCCGGCACCGTGAATGTGCATGATGAACTGGTATTGCTCCCTGCAAATGGAACTGGAAATGCCAAATCTTTGCAAGTGATGGATGATGATGTGGCTGCAGCTGTAGCGGGTGACCGAGTTGGGCTTGCTCTACGTAATGCCAAGGAAGACCACTTAGGCAGTGGAACTCTTTTGGTTCGACCTGCGGTTGAAGATAAGAAAACAAACACCAGTGTTCCACTGGCAGTTATCGCTCATGAACGTTCAATCATGAAGTTGAGCCGATCCCCTTTTCAAAAGCGAATTCTGGCTGAAGGTGACGTGGTACACGCAAGTGTCGATTTACAATTTGTTGTCGGCCGAGTAGGTACTGTGAATGGAGAGGAAATGGAAGTCGTTTGGGAAGCACCGCTCTTTATTCGCAGAGAAAACCCAGAGGCAACATTGATTGCTCAATTGGATTCAAAACCACGTATCATGGGAAACGCGATTCTCACTCTCTCTGGTGAGAAGACGGCGTAGAAAGAATGGTAGTATTATCGCCATCAAAATACACTGAACAATCGGTGGTTTGATAACCCAGCACAATCGGTTTACGCGCTGGGATGCGCATTAATGTCGAGGGCGAAGGTCCTGTAAGTGCAGAAGACCATGAGGTCTTCAGAGCGTTGCACTTAGCAGGTTCGGGAAAAGTACGAGCTTCTGTTGATGAGCGTACGCTTTCACTCGAAACCCGACGCGGTCACGCATTAGATTTACGACTCTCCAACATCACCAGAGTCCACCACCACCATACACGGCTCGTATCTTTCACCTATGCGTTATTTGGTTGCGCGTTGATTTATGCTGCTAAACGTATATGGATTTCAGACACGCTTCAGATCTTGTCTGCTATCTTAGGGTGTGCCATGATCTTAGGCTGGCTTGGAACACGTAAACCGACACTTACGCTCGATACAGACGTTGGTGACTGCCACACAATTACTGGTAACGACGCTTCACTGATGCGGTTATCTACATTACTCAAGCGTCTCGAGAGTGGAATGGGACTTGAAGAAGCGAGAATCGGTTTGGATATTTTGAACAGAGATTTGGAGTACCCTCGAACCACCCTACTGGATCTTCAAGAAGTGCCAGTTGAACCAATCCATTTGAGTTCATCGACATCAATCGCATCTTTCCTTACGGATGAGCTCCCAGGGAATGAAGGGCAAGAATCAGCCTTTTCCTTCAATGACGTGGACAAAGATATCGAATTAGATTTTGATGAAATGGAACAAACTGTTGCGAACCGAAGGCATGACAATCATCGAACACTGGAACATGAGCGCCCAATGAGGGAACATGGACTTATTGAAAGAGGCATTGCAAATTCTCATAGTCGTCGTGGCTCGATGGAATCAGCACAACATCGCCCAATACCTCAATCTCAACCACATACTCGACAATTTGAGACCGACCCTCACGCATCCCATTCGGCTTATTCAAATCCATCACCTGTACCGTCCTATCAACACATTGCACAGGCATCTCATGCTGATATGCCTTATCAAAATAAAGCACCGCAACCGACCGAAACACCCAGTATGTATTTACCAAGTTTTGTTGGGAAAGAAGGAGCGCATGTCCCTGGCCAGAATCCCGCAATTAACATGGAAACGCATTCCGATTTTGAGGCGTTCCGTTCACTGGATACCACACTTCCAAATATTGACATTGAAGAACAGACGTCACTCATTCAAAATGCACGTCGCCAGACTCCCGAAATCCCAGAAACACCAACTCAAAACAAATCTCATGGCCGTAAGGTGAACAGTCGATTACGTCCTAAATCTGGACAACGTTCCGAATCGCGCCTACGCCCTAAGATCCGAAGCCAATCCGGGCACACGAGTAAAATTCGTGAAAGAGTCGCGCCCGCTGCAGCCCAACTCCTTGAAAGTGCAACTCATTTGGCAAATCGCGTACTCAGCGGTCGCTCAACGAATCAACAGAACAATGATTCATCTTCAACACAAGAACTGCGTCAGCGTTCGGCTCAGAATCACCAATCAGAAGCAATTGAGTCTATTCGTAATCTATCCGAAAGCCGTGGAGGAAATTTACCAGATGATGAAGTCAAACATATGCTTGCACATATGGAACGACGACACACTTTTTTAGAACAGGAAGTGCAAGAAGTAGAAGAACAAACACCGGTACTCGATGATGTCTCGTTCGATGAACTCAAAGACAGTAAAACCCACCACGCAGAACATGCTGGTAAAGCTGGCCTTCCTCGAATCGATCTTTGAATCAGTTGAGCATTTGCTCAAACAGGGATAAGCGTTGATTAAATCGTTCTTCTGTCATCGAATGTAAGCCTTCGATGCCAAACGATTCAAGGGTAAAACTCGCACTTACGGTTGCAGCAAGTAATGCTTGGCGAAGTTCGCCCCGAGTTAAGGGGCCAGAGCCTGATGCCAAGTGTGCAGCAATCGAACCGGCGAAGGTATCGCCGCATCCAGTCGGGTCCACTACTTTGTCAGTTGGGAAAGCTGGCAGTGAGATGATGTCGGAACCATGAAACGCAATCACACCATGTTCTCCGCGCTTAATGACAAGGGTTTGAACCCCAATCATTTCGATTACTTTTCGAGCTGCACGAATCAAGTTTTCATCATCAGCTAGCATTCGAACTTCGCCATCATTGATGATAACGAGGTCTACTTTCTGCATGACTTCAATCAATGAATCTCGAGCAATATTAATCCACAAGTTCATCGAATCAAGCATTGAAAGGCGTTGTGGTGTTGCTTGTTGAAGTACACTATCTTGTAGAGCAGGGTGAAGGTTGGCACAGAATGTAATTTGAGGTGACTGATGAGATTCTGGTACCTTTGGCTGAAAGTGTTCAAACACATTGAGATGTGTCTCATGAGTTTGTGCTTCTGCCATTGAACCGTGGTAGGAACCTGCCCATCGGAATGTCTTACCTTCTGCTGTTTCAATTCCGCTTAGGTCTAAACCACTCTCTGCTAAGAGAGTTCGGTCATTCTCAGCAAAGTCTTCGCCTACGACACCCACAAGCCCTACTTGATCCAGCGAGAGGCGCTTAGCATGAAATGAACATGCAAGACCTGCGTAAGTTGCTGAACCACCAAGGGCGTCTTGTATATTGCCAATTGGAGAAGCAACACTGTCGTAAGCAATACTTCCAACGATTAATACATCCATGATGGGGCCAGTAGAAAACGCTACTTGTCCCTTTCGTTTCATCCAAGTGCTCAACCAAGTAATTCTTGATGCATGTCAATATATTGAATCGTGATATCTTTTTGAAGGAAATCTGCTTCATCCATTATTCGACGATGCAGTGGAATCAAATGTTCAACACCAGTGATTGTTGTTTCGTCCAAAGCGGTTCGCATGCGCTTTACGGCATCATCTCGGTCTTTGCCCCAGACCAATAACTTGGCCAGCAGCGAATCAAAGCAGCCAGGCATCTCATACCCTGGATACGCATGGGTATCTACTCGAACACCATATCCTGAAGGGAAGTGACATTCCCATAGCCGACCTGGGCTTGGAATAAAATTCCGAGGGTCTTCTGCATTAAGGCGGCATTGAATTGCATGACCTCGTAAAACGATATCCTTCTGTTCAAGGGGGAGAGGTTCTCCTTGAGCCACGCGTATACCGAGTTCGACTAAATTATGGCCAGTGATTAACTCGGTCACCGTATGTTCAACCTGAACTCGTGGGTTCACTTCAAGGAAGTAGAAATCGCCATTGGCATCACGCAAAAATTCAAACGTCGCTAAACCTTTGTATCCCACTGATTCTGCACCTTTGCAGACCAATGCACCGATTTCTTCTCGCTTTTCATCGCTAAGCCAAGGACCTTCTTCAACCAACTTTTGATGTCGCCGTTGGATGGAGCAAAAGCGTTCACCAAAGTGTATGGCCTTTTTGCCATCGCCAAGAACTTGGAATTCAATGTGTTGAGCACCTTGAATGTACTTTTCAACAAAGACTCTCTCATCGCCAAAAGCGGAACGTGCACGGGATTGGCAGAGTTTCAAAGCATTTTCGAATTCACTGGATTCTTCAACGATTTGCATACCAATGCCTCCACCGCCAGCAGCGGCTTTAATGATCACAGGGTAACCGATCACCTCGGCCAATTCCGATGCAACAGCCGCATCTGAAATTGATTCAGAAGAACCCTTCGCTGTCGGCAATCCAGCTGCTTCCATTGCAGCTCTCGCTTCAATTTTATCGCCGAGTAGAGTGATCACATCTGCAGAGGGTCCGATGAAAGTAATACCCTCTTCCTTCAACCGCCGAACAAAAGTTGCGTTTTCAGCAAGAAAACCATAACCTGGGTGGACAGCATCACAATCCATCTCTTTGGCTGCAGTAATTACAGATTCAATATCTAA
>CAJJCQ010000034.1 GCA_905182725.1 uncultured Candidatus Poseidoniales archaeon | reverse complement strand
CCGCTCAATTCATTCGTCAAGCACACGAACTCGGGATGATCGCTGTAGTATGGATGTATCCTCGTGGCAAGGCTGTTGCAGATGAAATGGACCCACAACTCATCGCTGGTGCTGCTGGCGTCGCTGCTTGTATCGGTGCTGACTTTGCGAAAGTCAACTATCCTCGTGCGTTCGATGGAATGACTCAACCAGAATCACTGGCTGTTGCTGCTGAGGCAGCTGGCCGAACTGGGATCATTTGTTCAGGCGGTGGCTCACTCCCTGCTGATGAATTCTTACAACGTCTTCACGACCAAATGGCCGTAGGGAACTGCATGGGTGCTGCAACTGGTCGAAACATTCACCAACGCGATACTGAATCTGCTGTTCGTATGACTGCTGCATGCCACGCTATCATCTGTCAAGGTGCATCTGTTGACAAAGCAATGGCGATTTTTGAAGGCAATTGAGTTGCCATTCTGATTTTTGGTTACAAAATCGTTACCGCATCAATTATAGTTGACTAATCATAGGAAGGACTGATGCGCGTTAATGCTTTACTGGCGACCTTCATGGTCCTCATCGTTATGTTTTCAACGGCAAACATAAACGATTTTAAAACGCAAGAAGTTGAAGACAACCCGTTTTTATCGGCGTCCAGCAAGAATTCGACGATTTCCAATACCGTGAATCCAAATTCAGGCTCGACTGATGGCGGTGAAGAAATCACCATCACGGGAACTGGCTTCCTTGACATGGCATACAAGAACGTCACGCATGATGGTGAGGCTTACACGTGGACCACCAGCACGGTGAACTTCGTCACTTCGAGCGGATGGGACCCTTCCATCGGAGTTGATTCAAATGGAACAGTTCACATTGTCCATGTCATTTTGGATAGCGATGAATTATGGCACAGCACCTATGATGGTTCCACATGGAGTCATGCGAAAATCAGGAATTGTGATTGTAGAAATATTGACCTCGTTATTGACAGCAATGACAATGTTCATATCGCTCATTACAACAATGATTACCTACTCTATTCCATGTATGATGGAACATCATGGACCAACAATTGGAGCACGAATAACGTAGAGAACGACCAAATCTCCATTGCTCTTGATGCCAATGATAACCCACACATTTCATACTCGAGAGACGGATATATCTGCAATGCAGCGCTCCTCTCCTATTATGATGGGTCGTCATGGGTCACAGTCACCTTAGATACCACATCCACATACATTGGTTGTGACTCTTCCATTGCGATTGACTCAAACGGCTTTGTCCATGTCGCCTACAGACACCATGGCAACATGAACATGTTGATTGCTTCAAACATCAGTGGCTCATGGCAGCGGTACAGCGTCGATAACGGCAATGGCGTTGGCTACCACAGTGCTATGGCTGTCGACTCAAACGATGAACTTCATCTTGTTTACAGTAGCAATGCTGCAGGAAACACCGTGTATTATGCAGACGGTGCTTCTGCTTCAGCTTGGACTGTTTCCTCTCAGGGCACCTCTAGGAATACCTTTAGCATGTTCATCGATCAATTTGACATCATACACATTTCGGAATATAAGGGGAATTCAGACCTTGGCTACAGCATGGTGATGCCAGGGGGTTCCAGGCAGTCAATGATCGTCGATGGTGTCGGTGATGTGGGATCTGAAAACGATATTTTTGTCGATGACAATAACATGGTTCATATGGCATATTATGACAGTTCAAACAAACGCTTGAAATACGCCAATCGTTCTACAGGTATGATTCAAACGCACGAAGTACGGGTGGACTTTGGTTCATACGGTTCGGTCATTGGGACGGTCGTCAACGACACCACTATCGTTCTGACAACACCTGGCCACACTTCCGAACAATTTAGTGCAACTGCAGGTACAGTCACTCCTTCCATTTGGGATGTTGATGGGGTTGAGCACCAAATCAACAACGCATTCCGATTCTACCTCCCGGACGACTTTGACAGCGATGGCATCAATGATGAATACGACGATTGCCCTCTTGTTGCTGGTCCAGTCACAAACGATGCAGTTGGTTGCCCAGATGCCGACAGCGATGGCTACAGCGACGGTGTCGATGTGTTTCCAAACGATACCACACAATGGTTGGACACTGATGGCGATGGCTATGGCGACAATTCGAATGAAACCAACGGGGATGCCTTTCCACTCGATTCAAGTCAATGGGATGACGTTGACTTGGACGGCTACGGTGATAACCCATTTGGGAATCAGTCCGATGACTGCCCGTCTGTGGCCGGAAACTCCACCTTGGATGCTTTAGGATGCCCTGATGACGATGGAGATGGTGTCTCAAACATGAGTGATGCTTTCCCGTTTAACGCACTGGAACACCTTGACAGCGATGACGATGGCGTTGGCGATAACAGCGACATGTACCCACTGGATGCTACCGAATCAATGGACTCTGACGGCGATGGCGTGGGTGATAATGCTGATGCTTTCCCGAATGACTCGACTGAAACAATGGACAGTGATGGCGATGGAATCGGTGACAACAGTGACAGCCATCCTTTCATTGACAATAACCTCGATGCAGACGCAGACGGATACCTGAACACAGTTGATGCATTCCCTGATGATTCCACTCAATGGAACGACACCGACGTAGATGGCTATGGAGACAACCCACTGGGTAACAACTCCGATGCTTTCCTCAATGAACCAACACAATGGATGGACACCGATGGCGATGGATACGGTGACAATTGGGGCAACAGCTCTTGGAACACCACACGTTTGTTTATCTGGCCAGGACAATTTGTTGATGGCGCACTTCTTGCCGATCATTGTCCTTTGGAATTCGGTAATTCAACCGGTGATGGATTCTATGGTTGTCTTGATGATGATGGCGATGGTATCGCCAACATCTATGACCAAACCCCACAGGGGGAAATGAACGAAACAAACGATTCGAATTCGACCAATACCAATGATTCCGACAGTGACGGTGTTCTCGATTCCGAAGACGCATGTCCAAACAGCGCTCTTGGAACCTACGTAGACGATGTTGGATGCATCATTGACAGTGATGGCGATGGCATTGATGACCTCACGGATATTTGTCCAAACACGACACTTGGCGCGCAAGTGACCGTCGAAGGCTGTGAATTGTCAATTCAAGAGGATGAAGAAGAACAATCCTTCATCGATTCTCTTCTGTCTGGAGGCTCGGATTCTGTTCGAACGACGGTTGGATTTGGAGCGATCATGGTGGCGTTTTTCGCACTGTTGCAAACGAACTTTGTGGCTGCCATGTTACCAGATGCATTCAGATGGATGCAAGTGCTTCGGCGTTCAAACCAACTCTCCAAGGAAGAACGAGGAGAACTTACCTACCTCCAATCGTTAGTCCAAGCCTACTATGCAGACATGCCGACACTCGCTGAAGAATTATTGCAATTAAATGCAGATTTGACAGCACGGTACACAAATAACGAGATTACAAAGGAAACTCGTGTAAAGCTGAACACGCTGATTGACGATCTCTTAGCGACCAGTCCAGAACAGATGGAAAGAATCGCTTACAACGATGCATACTTCGGGCTCATTGGTACAACTGATGCTGCTGAGCGAACTGAACTCTTACAGCAAGAACTTGCCATGCGAGACGCTCCTGAGGAAGAGACTAGCGAAATGGGAAGAGACTCGAACGACAATGTTCCTGCCACGAATGTGCAAGGAAACCTCAATTCAGAAGATGGACACGAATATCTTGAGCACCCAGCAGGAAGTGGGGTTTGGTTCGTACGTGACCGGGACTCTGGTAACTGGAAGAAATGGGTTTGAACGATTGACCATTGAGATCAGTCGTCTCATCTTGAGATGAAGGTTCCACTATGCTTACACTGATCCGAAGGCATAGCAGCGGTGCATCGAAGTGCACGGTAAGTCAGTGAACACTACGCCTCGCAGGTTAGCGAGAGTCTCGTACTCACGTACCAACGGTGTAGTCATCCAGGTAAGCAAGTTGAGCATCGGTCAGTACGTCAATACTGAAACCGAGCGTCTCAAGTTTGGTTGTTGCCAAGTCTTGGTCTTGCTGCTTTGTGATATCATAGACTTCCTTACCCATTGAAGCGCCTTCCTTTGCCAAGCGGCAAAGTGAGAGGAATTGGTTTGCAAAGGACATGTCCATCACTTCTGACGGGTGACCTTCTGCTGCTGCAAGATTGACCAAGCGGCCACGTGCAAGCAAGAAGATACGTCGACCGTCTGGCATGAGGAATTCCTCATTGTTTGGACGGATGGTTCGAACGGAGGTTGCACGTTCTTCGAGGTCAGTGATCTTGATTTCACAATCATAGTGGCCTGTGTTGGCGATGATGGCACCGTCTTTCATTGAATCAAAGTGAGGACCAAAGATGACATCTTCCATTCCAGTAGCGGTGCAGAATATATCTCCAATCTTAGCAGCCTCTTCCATGGTCATAACGCTGTATCCTTCCATAACTGCTCGAAGAGCAGGGAGAGGGTCAACTTCAGTGATGACGACATTTGCACCCATTCCACGGGCACGCATTGCCAATCCACTTCCACAGTGGCCGTATCCTGAAACAACGAATGTTTTTCCAGCGATAAGAACCGAGGTCGCACGTAGAATTCCGTCAATGGTTGATTGACCGGTTCCGTAGACGTTGTCGAAGTCCCACTTGGTGACTGCATCGTTAACAGCAAGAACTGGGTAACGCAAGTCACCAGCAGCAGCCATTGCACGAAGTCGGTGAACACCGGTTGTTGTTTCTTCAGTTCCACCGATAACGCCAGCAGCGTATTCGGATTTGTCGCCGTGAACACGGACAATCAAATCTGCACCGTCGTCAAGAGTGAGGGTTGGTTTGAATTCGAGGGTTCGGTCGATGCACCAATAGAAGTCTTCGTTGGATTGACCGTGCCAAGCGTGGACAGAGTAACCTTCAGAAGCAATCCAAGCGGCTACATCATCTTGTGTTGAAAGTGGGTTACATCCAGACCATGAGATTTCAGCACCTGCTGCACCGATGGTTTCGATGAGAACTGCTGTTTCTTTGGTGACGTGAAGGCAGCCAGCGACGCGCATTCCTGCAAGAGGTTTGGTACGTTCAGCTTCTTCCTTGAGTTTTGCCATGACAGGCATACGGGCTCGTGCCCAGTCAACACGAAGTGCACCTTGTTCTGCTAAGCTCATGTCGCGGACTGTGTAGTTCTCAGTCTTATCCAAGTTATCCATGGCGAGCCCAAATGCTCCCCCTTATTGAATCCCCCGTTAGTAAATAGAGATTCCTCGGAGAGGTTTTCGAACAACGAGTTGAGTTCAACGAATTCGGCTGGTGCTGTTGCCAGTCGTGACGTTGCCATCATTATCGATGATGATCGGTGTTCCTTCTTGCCATCCTGGGCAGTTTGAAGAGACCCAGATACGAGTTGCCCATTCACAAATATCGTAGCCGCCAGAAAGAATTCCTGAGCGCTTGATATAACCGACTTTGACGATATCCTTGTCCTTGGAAAGAACGTTACCAAGTTGTTGGCTTGTAGTACCATGACGCATAGTACTGTTGATGTGTTCCAAAATCTCGGCAGTATTGCGTGGTCGATCTCCTAAGAATTTCTTGATCTTTTCTCTGATTCTGGTTGTTTTCATATGTTATTCCTCCTGTCATGAGGCCGTTTCCCGTAAAGGAGTTCGGCCACTAAGACAGATGACCGAGGGTGCTCATATAACCCTTGCCGTAGAAATCAGCTGATAGTTACAATTGATATACCGTTTGAGTGTTTTTTCCACACCCCTCGTCTCGGATGTAAGTAAAAAGAAACTTTCTCCAGTGGAAATGCGTAACTAATTGTAACTAAGTATTGCAATATACTGCAAGTTTTATCAACAAGCGGCTCTAGCACAGGAACAAGGTGTCTTTTGATGTCAGGAGAAAGGATTCGAAGTGGCCATCAACGCCGAGTCCTGAATTGGCTCATGGATGGCGGAGGCACGGTTTCTGAGATCGCAGAGTCACTGCAACTGCGAATGCCACACGCCTCACTCGCTCTGCGCCAGCTACGTGAACGTCAAGAAGTCAGCCGAGATGAACAAGGCAGCATACGAGGAGCCATCCACCGCCTCAATGGAGCAGGGAGAACCCGTTTAGCAAATGATGCATTGGCACGCACCCGAACACTCCTCACGCAGATCCCACCTCAAGCCGAAGCGATTGTCCTGAGTCAAGATGGACCACACCTCTTACTTGGTTATGTGAAAACCCCTCGCTCACGACTGCTTTCATTGCCAAATCAAGGAATCTCCAGCCAAAAAGATGCCCCTCGATTCTCCACTGGAAGCAAAGGGGGGCGGTGGGCAGTTCAACGCGATGAACAAATTCGATGGTACACGCTTTCCGATTTGCAATTGACTGATGCGCCCAGAACACAAAATTTACGAGGGACTCTTGAACAGTGGACTGAAGAAGTCGACCGCATTGGAATTCTACATGCAACTCTACTCGATACCAGCCGAGAATGGTTACTCAGCCCGGGGACCTGGTATACTGAGCCTGAATCACCACCACCTTTACCCAATGCCTTGATACAAGGCGAATACGTACTTGGCACTGCGACTGGAACAGAAATCGCAATATCCCCTCAACACGGGATTCACGCTCACCTCCGTTTACCAGTAAACAGGGCCATGGCGCTCAATTCAGTACGGAAAAACGCTCTTGTTTTTGAAGAACGCCCTCAACAACGAATGTCTCGATATTTACCACACGAGGCACTTTACCATTGGCTAAGAGCTCGTCATCCTCGCCTAAGTGAAGAAAAATTGAGCCGTAAAAATGAAGAGTTACGAACCTATTTACTCCAAACCGATGGGGGTTCTCCATCAATTGCCCTCCAAAGACAATTACTTGCAGATTTTGGGATTGTTGAATGGCGAGATGGAAGTACGATCTCGAATATTAATTTCTCAGGTATATCAAATACAGGAGCTCTCGCATTATTTGAATGGTTTTTCCAAAATTCGACTGAAGAATGCGCTGTTGAATGGCCATACCCTCTCGATGAGAATCGTCGTATTCTTGAGAGAATGCTATCCTCAGGTCGCTGTCGGTTGCTGATAACCTCTCATGGAGACTATTCACCTCTCATCTCAGCCACATCTGTTATTCGAACTCAAAAGACGTTGATGAAGGCAGCAATAAGTCTTGGGCGTGGAAAATTGTTGCCGCTTTCATTACTTCAATCAACTGCTGGACCATCTCAACAGAATATGCATGAAGAGATTCCTTCGAGTGCAAATGAACTCTTGGAAGCTTGGAACAATGAAGATGGCATGGAAAGAGAATTATTCACCGGAATTGAACTCGATACCAACCGACAAAAATCTATTTGGCATGCTCTTTCAAACTATCCCGAAGGAGATGAAAACTGGGCGAATCTCAATGAAAGCACCTACCCGTTGGCTGCTTGGATTGCTACACCTCATCAGCATCGAACTTCACGTTGGATTCGATTACGATCAATTCTCCCGAATGGGTGGGCGGATTTACTACCGATTGAACTCTGTGAAACTGCTACACTGATCAGTGCAATGCCGAAGGGTTCCGAAGAATGGAGCCTTCAAGCATTGGAAAAGACGCGTCAGCGATTCACCAATAACGTCGAATCAATACTCAAATACGAATCATTCTTTCAAGATGAGATTCTTGGTCCTTGGATGGCTACGGCCGTCTTACTTGCATCAGGGCAACTTCCCGAAGAATTCCACCCCCTTCTCGAACAAGCGTGTAGCCTATGGGTTGATGCACCTCGACAACCGAAACAAGTATTGGAATCCCTATTTCCGATCGGTATGACTTTGTCAAGTCATGTTGAGGAGTGCCTGATACAATGCAAAGCTGCAGCAAAGGTACATCCGCATGACTCTATACTCTCTCTTTGGAGTACATTGCTGGAGAACATGGAATCAAATGAACCAATTACTCCGGAATTTCTTCGTAAAGTCATGACCAAACTTCCATCGGATTGGTGGAGAGCATGGGCAGGCGATTGGTTACAGGTTCAACTCACATCCTCATCGGGCCGCCGATGGTTGGCAGCAACACCGCTTCCATGGCCAGCACTTTTAACGCGGCCTGCAGGTGAACGTGGTGGATTACCTGCATGGCCGACCCCGTATCCTTCAGGGCGAATTGGCCTAGATGAAGTACTCCACATCCTACTCCTCGAAGACAAAAAAGGGAAACCTGCACTGTTAGATGTCTATGATATGCTGGCAACTTCAGAACGTCAAGAACCAGTTCATTATGGTCGTACGCACCCACTTGTCGGTTGGTTAGCACGTTCTGTAGAATCTTGGCCACCCATGGGTCTCGAAGTACTCAGCCAAGGCGAACCCGAAATCGGAGCATTACTGTATGCCCGTTCCTTTGCATCGAAATTAGAATAATTCGATGACTTGAAAAGGGGTAGGCCGCAGGAATCAATTGCCGTACCCGCAACATCTGGCAGAGCTACTGTGAAAATTGCTGTGAAGTCCGATACCAATGGTACGGTCCGCTATCGAAGACTGAAGTGACCCTTCGGGGAATGACCTTCGGTGCAAGGCGGTAAA
>CAJJCQ010000033.1 GCA_905182725.1 uncultured Candidatus Poseidoniales archaeon | reverse complement strand
TTCCACTGTTGGATAATGTAAGGTAAATAGTAACTGAACCACCGGCTTCAGGTGATGCTGGTAGAAGAGCAACAGTATTCTCTGAGGCCTGAATTGAACCACTTTGTTCAGCTGAAATTGTCATTGGCAACGCCGCGATACAGAGAAGAAGAATCGCAATTACCGGCTTCCACGCACTCGCCATGTAGGTAATCGACTACTTGCAAAGCACTTGAACCCATCTCACAAGACGAGAATAATTGACCCGACAAAGGTGTTTATCTCCACCTCGGTTGACGTGTAGAATCGTTCACTCGCGACGTCGAAGCCATCAAGAATATTCTATGAAAGGATAGAGAAGAAGGGGAGCATTGAAGGATAACCGCACCCGTCATGCCTTCATGGGCAGAACTTGGTCGAGCGCGATTCTCGTTGTTCTTCTCCTTGGCCTGAGTTCAGCCCCAATGATGGAAAATCATTTAGATGAACTGGAGCACATCAACTTCTCATCCTCGAACTTAGTACTCACCTTCACCAATGGCCCAACCACCAATCAAGACATTACGGGCCTTCACAGCCTGACTTTTGGAATGTCTGGCGATGCGAATATCTCTTCATTACTCATTGAAATCTCGGCAGATGGAACCACTTGGACCAGTGTAAAGAACATCACTTCGGCTCCATGGGCATCTTACTTTGATTCAACTGCCTACACCAATGACTCCTATACGCTTCGAGCAACTGCTTGGGACGATGATGTCAATGAAACGGTTGTAGCCTCTTCTGGAACATTTAATGTTGTGAACCAAGTCCCAGTGATTACTATATTCACCGTATTGAATGCTGCAGTTGGAACGGGCGATTCTGCTTCAGACCGTGCATGGTTTGGAATTGCCACGGATGGATTCCTAGCATATCGTTGGGGTGCAAGTGATGACGACATCAGTCATGCATCAATCAGTGTTGTTCCTGGGCCAGGAGCGCCTGCAAATGATGGCCCAAACAGCCTTTCCTATGGATGGGATTGGAGCAGTGGTGCAATGTCCGAAGGAACATGGAACTCTCGAATCACGGTGTATGATGATTCAAGTCTTTCAGCATCAGAAACCCATTTCATCGGAATCGATCGCACTGGCCCAACACTTTCGAGTGTGACTGTTGGTGATGGTAACACCTGGCAGAAATCCACTCAAGTTACGTTCAGTGGTTTGATCAACAATGCAGATGATGGCCAAGGGAGTGGAGTATCTCTTGCAGAATATTCTCTCGATGGAACCACTTGGAACTCGACTTCTTCTGATTCATTAACACTGAACCTCGCTGAAGGAATCCATACACTTTCAGTCCGTTCAGTTGACCGAGTTGGAAATACTGGAACGACCATTCAAGTAGCTGTTCAAATCGATGAAACCCTCCCTAATGCTGCTGGGTGGACGGTTGATGAATTAACAACAAGTCGCGTAGGACCTGCAAACGTGAGTTTCAGTGCCATCGATGATGGTTCAGGAGTTGACTTGGCAAATTCATATATTCAATTTGGATTTGATTCCAATGGTGTTGGTCAATCACCTGACCTTTCAAGCAATTGGATGCAACTGGGAACTTCTGGATTGACAGGCACAATTGGACTTGCCAGTTGGGCAACAAAATCCCGTCAGTACTTGATGTTCCAAGCAGTGGTAGTGGATAACGCTGGAAACCAATACACCTCAAGTCCAAGTTCGTTCCAAATCCTTCCAGGATTGGATTTGTATTGGAATGCCACTCAAACGAACCTTGACCGCCTCATCGTACGACCAGGAGAAACCGATGGGAACATCACCATCACCAGTGTGCTTGAATCGAATCAAAATTACGGCGGTAGCGTTGTCGTACGCCTCGAATCTGCACCTGCTGATCGCACCTCAACGGTAAGTTGGACCATTATGGAATCTCGCACATTAGATTCAGGAACATTGGGGGATAGCCAAGAAGAATTGATTTGGAATTATACCGTACCGAAAACTGGACAGTTCGATTTACGCCTGGTGATCGATTATGTCAATGTCATCGATGAATACGATGAAGGAAATAATTACAACCACATGGTCGTCACTGGAGCAGCCCTCGGTTCTCCGGGATTAGTGCCTTCATTTGCCCCTTCAATAGTGCTGTTAATCTTGACTGGATTTGCAATTACCATACTGCAACGACGAACAAGAGATTGAAAAGAGGTCGGCCGCAGGATTGGCCATGCGCCAACCGCTACCTCGAGTACCCATGAATCGTATTGCGGTTCTTATTGGAGTCAAAGGAGCGACTGCAAAATCGTTGAGATATGCAGCAGGTTGTAAAGAATTCAATATTGATTCAGAAACTGGGGATGTCGAAGTCCTCTGGGGCGAACCAGGAACCTATGACCCAGTAAAAGCAATGAAACTTCCAAATGTCATTAAAGCAATTGGCCGTGGAATGGCACCAAAAGCAGCGATTCAGTTGCTTGATGACCACCATTTCTTTGAATTGGTAGATATCCGAAAATATGTTGGTAAAAAATCGAATCAGCAACGCCGTATTCGAGGACGTATCATCGGAAGCGATGGGAAAATTCGAAAACTAATTGAAGGACTCACTGACACCCAAATTACAATTTATAATTCAACTGTGGTCTTGGTTGGAGAAGAAGAAGGACTTGCGGCGGCTCGACAAGCGGTCGAAATGATTGCTGGAGGAGCAGAGCATGGAACTGTTCTGAACTTCCTTGAACGAGACCGACGCCGTTCTCGTATAACCAATCGTCAACTCGAATCAATCGAAGTACGAGAAGACCTCCCAGTGTCTACTGCCGGGTTTG
>CAJJCQ010000032.1 GCA_905182725.1 uncultured Candidatus Poseidoniales archaeon | reverse complement strand
ATACTGAACGTACGGTGACCACCCCAATCCCTGCGATACCCACGATGAGTCCTAACGCAAGATATCCTTCGAAAATACCGAGCAATGCAAGTACTAATGATTGAAGCAGCATGACCTCGTCTGAAATAACAGAGACTTGAACACCTTTGCCGTTGAGTAGTGGTGAGAGTTCTGATTCTAATTCTGCGGCAGCCATTCGGACATCCTTGCTCTTACCAGTCGGAGAAAAGTCACTTACAGTATTGTCCTGGTATGAGGCAGACGGTTGGGCATCGTCAGAGACGCTCACGTACATGCGAGTGAGGCGACCATCAAACTGTTCGATGACAAGATCATCACTCATCCAAACTCCTGCTGAAAACAGATATGAAGATTGTTCGAGAAAGCCTGCAACCTTCACAGAACGAGTATTTCCCGGGTTGGAGATATCAATTAGCGAAATTGATTCTCCAATTGAAAAACTTAAGGTTGAAATACCGCTGCCATCGGTAATTGACTCGAGACCAAATGAGGCATCAAGAAGTACCAAATCATCACGTGATGATACGACATTCCATACTTCAAATTCATCAGCACCTAGAGAAGAATCCCAGGTGTAAAGAGGTAAACCGCCGTGTTGGGCAAAAGCATCATCGAAACCTCGGACCACATAGGGCATTCGTTCACCATCGGCATCCTCAAGGAATACTTCGCCACGATGTACACGTGCAACGGAATCAATTTGGTATTCAAGGCTTGAAGAGAGATTCCATTCGGATATGTTTTCAGACAACTCGATTGGGCTTGAGCGGGAACCCGTCAATAATAATTCATAATCACCCTCGGCATCCTCGACAAAGGAACTGGTATAATTATCAAATTGTTCAGCATAACCACCCAACACAATCACAGAAAATACGGTGATTGAAAACATACCCATCACCACAGCAGTACGAACAGGCGTAGCGAGAGGATAGGCAAGAGATACGGGTAACACTGGCCCCCAACGTCGAGTCAATATTTTCGATTTGCCTAATCGCTTCACCAGAAGTGGTGCAGCACTGGTTAACAAAAGAACGCCTGCAAATACTTCAACTAAGCCGAGGACGATGAATGAAAGCTCATCCGGCTCCATTCCTTTTCGAATCGGGTCAAGTGAAGAAAGGCCGACGGTCCAAATTAACAACATTGTTCCAATCATGGCCAAAGTATTGCGGCTCGTATTCCTCCAAAGGCGTTGCCAGAAATCATTCTTCGTTCGCAAGAAAACCGGCAACTCCCAAGTAAAGAACGGAACAAGAGTGATGATGAAACAAACACCTGAAACCATCCATAAGAAATAGGCTACGCCAGATTCAAATCCAAGAACAAGCAAAATGAGGAAAGAGAGCAAACCACCTCCAAGGGCAAGGATCTGAAGGAGAAGAAGAGGCCAAGGGACTCCTTCAGAGCGAGCAATTCGGCCACCCTTCAGTGCGTGGATTATGTTGAGTTTGGAAGTCCAAAAAGCGGAACCCCAGAGTGTAAATACAGCAAGAAGGAAGCCCCAAACTGCACCTGAAAACAAAGAGGTCCATTCCCAAGCAAAAGTAAATTGATTTGAACCTACGGATGAAAACATATTATCGAAGCCAATACTGATGAACCATGCGAGAACCAATCCAGCAATTGCTCCCAAGAGACTTGCAAAGGCAGAGAGAAGAATCCCTTCTTGAACTGCAAGGGCTCGAGCATCAGACTGAGTGACTCCTAAGGCCCGCATTGTACCAAGTTCTGAACGTCGTGCTTCGGCCAACATCATGACAATGGTAAGCACAAGGAGTATGCCCGCTGCAATCGTAAAGGTTCCAAAAACTAAGAACATAGCCGCAAGAATACCAGAGGACTCCTCTGCAATTGCCGCAGCCTCCACCTTCACTGCTCGAACATTCAAATTTGCATCTGATGCATTGGATTCAAGATCGAACCAAGAGATGAGTGGAGTGGCAACCGAATCATTCCACTGGCCGGGAACTGAAAGAACAACCATTGACCTCTCGTCTTCACCTGCAGAAGCTAACTGTTCTCCATCCGATAATGCAACAAGGCCAAGGATTACAGCATCAAGTTCTGAAAGACTTTCCATCCCCTCAAGGTCACCATACGTTCCAGAGAAGTTCAAACGGTATGCGGTATTATCGCCAAAAGCATAGGGAATCAGCCCCTTCACCCATACCTCACTCTCTTGTTCAGTCAAATCGAGTTCATTGAGGCGTTGACTGAAAAGCACTTCACCTTCTTCGACAACAAGTGGCGATTGTTCGCCTCCAAATGCCAAGAATAATTGCGGCAGAACACCAAGCCCACCCGCAGTTGAAACGATTGGTATACGGAGTGTTTCAATCGGACCATCTACCGAATCCCATCGAATAAGACCGTTCGGAACTGTGCACCAATGATGCCCATTTTGTGATTCAGTGACAGAAGCTCGACCATCGCAGGAGGAATGAAGAGGAATATTTGCAGAAAGCGTTGGGATTAAAGGCCATTCGGAAGTATTCTCCAATACTGTGAACGAAATATTGGAAATGGAGGACTGATAGAGAGAAGAGGAGAGAAGACTTTCAATTTCCAGATAGAGATACTGATCAAAATGCAACTGTGTAGAAAGTACAGTAGATGGCATGTCAAGTGTGAGGTTTGTAACCGAGTGCTGTTGTAAGTCAAGAGAGAAAGAATGTAACTTAAACGAGGATGAAGTTTCCTCGAGTGCCCACCATTGTTGAGAATCTGATGTTACAGAGAGCATTTCCCCCTCGCTTTCAAAGGAGGCCCATTCATCTGAATCTACGTCCCCTTCATAGCCGATAATGAGGCCTTCATCGGTTGCAATCAAACCGTATTCTCCCGAAGAATCGAGTGTAAAATCGTGAGCAATACCTCCTTCAGCGACCCTCCAAACCCAAGCATCACCTGCGCCATCAATTTGGAAGCCAACACCACTCGGTGAGAAATGCCAAAGGCCGCGTTCACCAGCATGAAGTTCCGATATGTCCGAATCAGCAAGAGTGAGGATCTGTTGGTTGTTTTCTTCAAGTTCAATCATCGGAACTTGCAAGATTTCCATCATGCTTGAGCCGGGTGAAATCTGACTCAAGTTCCCCCTTAAACCGCGCACTAAATCACCTGAAAGACGACCTAAGCCCTGGCTTGAAGTCAATGTTATCGAGTTCGTATTCTCATCTAAATCGATGTCAATCCCGACATCTGTCGCCCGTATCAATCGGTCCAAGAGTTGCTCAACGTCTTCCAAGATTGGTTCAATATGTCCAGCATCATCACGGGCATCATCCACTGCATAGTAGAGTGAATTGATACTTCCATTGAGGCGTTGGAGTGATTGAGCCGTCGTTAAATCAGTGAAGAAGGCTGGGGCTTGGGTACCTGCAGATGCCCCCTGACCCTCATTCGTCACAATACTGAGGATTTTCAAGTTCGATTCGACACGGATTCGTTTACCTTCTTGAGTAACGTACCAACCAATTTCGAGTTCATCTCCAACGGAAACACCTAATTCATCGGCCAACACTTGATTGACAGCAACGTATTTTTGTGAAGAAAAGAGATTTGCCTCATACAGATTGGCATACCGTATTCCTTGCGATTGTGAGCCTATCTTCGGCCAGATTTGTTGGTTATCAATCGTGCTGTTCATCGCCATCCACGTGACTCCAGTGAGTGATGCCTCACCCGAAGCAACGCTGGTTGAAGCAACCAACCCCTGTTGCTGTCCTTTGATGGCATTATTGAGTGAAGAATCCTTTTGAATTCCATCCCACATGTTATTGGCAACCGATTCAGAAAGAGTAACACGCTCTCCGATCGAAAGGTCAAACCCAGAAATGGTAATGTCCGTCTCGCCCCATGCTCCTTCGACCTCATGCCGAACGGTGGCATCCAATGAATCACCAACAACCATTGAGGAAGTGATGATTGCAGATGCAATGATTAAACCAACCATGAGGAGTGCTGCTTGACGTTGACGGCGGAGAATGTTTTGTTTTGCCAGCCGCCAGACAACAAGTCGTTGCGGGACAAGAAAAGGTTGCATCAGGACATGACTCGTCATTCCCAAAGCAAAGGCACCAGCCCACAAAGTGAGTCCAGACACGGAGAGCCAATCAAGCAGAAGATAACCAAGAACAGCATCAAGGACAGGGCCAACAATCAGTAACGAGATTTTACCGATGCCAAGTTGCTTCCAGCGACCTATTCCTCGAGTGGATGCTGCACTCAAAAGTGCAACCACAAATGAGAGAGTGGCCAAAGGAATCAGCAGTTTCACTCCTCCTCAGTATTCCTTTGGTCTTCGATGATAACGCCGTCAGACATCTGCAGAGTACGCGTACAATGTTCAGCAATTTTCGAGTCATGTGTGACAATGAGAAAAGTGGTGTTACGTTCATGATTCAAACGAAGAAGAAGTTCGAGAACTTCCGCAGAGGTCGCTGAATCAAGATTACCCGTAGGCTCGTCACAAAGAATGATGGCTGGATTGTGAACCAAGGCCCGTGCGACGGCAACACGTTGTTGTTGACCTCCAGATAACTCGGCAGGACGATGTTCTGCTCGGTCTTCGAGGCCGACTGATTTGAGAGCCGCAAGCGCGCCCTTGTGTGCTTCAGAAGCAGATTTACCAAGCAATAAAAGCGGTAATTCTACATTTTCGACTGCGGAAAGCACGGGTAGAAGGTTGAAATCTTGAAAAATGAAGCCAAGATGTTCGGCACGCATTCGTGTTCGATCATCGTCAGAGATGCCGAAGAGAGGTCGGTTCTTGACCGTGACATCTCCTGAATTCGGCTCATCAATTCCAGAGAGGATATTGAGCAAAGTGGTTTTGCCACAACCAGATGGGCCCATGATGGCAACCATCTCTCCAGCTTCAATCGTCACATTGACACCTTTGACCGCTTGAATCGTAGATTCGCCCGATGGGTAGATTTTCCACAAACTGGTTGCTTTCATCACCGGTCCCATGCCTTGAGGACAACCAAGTGCGTTGATAAACTACCGCTTCAAAGCATCACCATGAACGATGCTGCGGGCATGAATATCACTCTGCTGGCATTTGGTCCACTCGCAGAAAGCCTTGGTTGGAAGCGACATCAGTTGACGCTTCAATCTCCTTCGAAGATTGAGGATGTACTGAGCATACTTTCAATTGTTGAATGGAGTGAACGAGGCCTTGTTTTTGCGATTAATGGTTTACAGCAAGAAATGTCTGCTGAATTGAATGATGGTGATGAATTAGCCTTCCTCCCCCCTGTATCTGGTGGATAAAAAACAAAAAAAGAATTGGTTGAGCCGAAGCCTTCAACACTACACCCCGACTCCAAGGGTTGAGGAAGAAACATGATTGGCGGCTTAGGACCTCTTGAACTCACGATTCTCGTCGGATTATTTTTTGTCTTGTTTGGTGCAGAACGCTTGCCCAAAATGGCAAACGCACTCGGGCGTTCAAAGGGTCAATTCCAGAAGGGATTGGCCGACACCTCACGAACCATCACTGATCTCGAAGCAGATGGTCGAACTCCTTCTCAACTTCTTGCACAACGTGCTCGGGCTGTTGGACTCGACCCTGCAGGTATGGATGTCGTTGAACTTGAACGTAAAGTGACTGCTCTTGAGTCAATGGATTCATCCGCAGAGGAATAAATCACCGCTTGCGCTTCAAAACCAATGGTGACCCGCATCGGTCGCAATCACCGACTTCTCCTTTTTTAGAGCGAGAAACATTTCCCGGTACATCGGTAGAAACACGGCATCCTGTACAACGCAATTCCCATTTCCATACTTTTTTGGCACCGACTGTGCCGACTGACGTCGTTTGTTTTCCAGCAGATTTCATTGTGTTTTGTAAGCGGTAATCATCGGTAACCAAAGGAAGGCCCAGGCCAAGTGCAAGTGCTAAGACATCGAGGTCGACATCTGAAAGGCGGGGAAGGTCTCCACTTTGTGCCGCACATTCCTTGGCCACATGAAGCCAGTTTGGAGAAACATCGCGCCAATCAATATCTAATGCTTGAATCAACATCCAACGTTGTGGACTGACGCGCTCAAGTTCTTCCTGTTGACGCACAGCACAGACATTGCCAGTAAGTTCACTCACGGGCCAATGAAGCAATGCTGCTGTATCGAGGACTCGCATCAATTTCTCCACTGAAGAATGCCCTCCTTGAAGCCACCGCACACCCACACCTTCATTGGTGTGTGGACTGAGCCATCTTTATGTCGTGGAAGGATACGATAGTCGACTTTTTCGACATCTTTGGACCTGCAAGTCTTGCAATGGTCTCCTTTACTGAATCGATTATTCAACCAATACCTCCAGATTTGATCTACATCCCTATGCTCGCAGATACCATTGGAGATGTACCGATGGTGATTTGGCTATGGTTAACAGTCACCCTTTCCTCTGTAGCAGGTTCCATGGTTGGTTATTGGATCGGGAAACGTTGGGGCCGAAATCTTCTGAGTCGGTTTTCAAAGCAATCTCATCTGGATAAGATAGAGGCACTCACACTCAAATACGGAACACTTGGAATTTTCATCGCTGCATTCTCTCCAATCCCCTACAAGGTGTTTGGTTGGGTTGCAGGAATGGGGGAAATGGAAAAGAAACCGTTCTTACTTGCCGGACTTTGTGGGAGAGGTCTACGTTTTGGATTAGAAGCTGTATTGATTGGAGTGTACGGAAATGCTGCCATTGATGCATTAAATTGGTTCCTCGACAATGAGATTATTCTTGCCCTCGTCATGATTCTTTCAACAATACCACTTTGGTATGGTTGGAAATGGTGGTCCAATATTGAAATCAATTCGGCCACTCTTGATTCAAAAACAAATGAATGAGTCACCATTGTATCGTCTTTCATAGAGCGAATCATTATCAAGGGGTGGTTGGTGGAACGGCTGTCGCTCGTGTGGTGTAGCCAGGTCCATCATAGTGGGTTTTCATCCCGCCGACCCGGGTTCGAATCCCGGCACGAGCACTTAACACCTGTTTTGAGAGAAGACAGGCTACTGCGTTTTTGAATGTAGCAATTTCAATAAACTCGAACTGCAAACGTAAACTAATTTCAAGAACTCAGCGTCCTCAGAAGCCACCCTGAGGTGGTTGCTGATCGAATGGACTTTGTTGGACAGGTGGCTGACCAAATGGATTTTGCTGAACTGGTTGTTGTTGAACTGGTTGTTGTGCATATTGTTGTTGAACTGGTTGTTGTGCATATTGTTGTTGAACTGGTTGTTGTGTATATTGCTGTTGTACAGGCTGTGGGTATTGAGCACCCAGCATTTGGTTCTGCTGAAGAGGCATTCCACCTGGGCCGACCATTACAACACCAGGTTCCTTAAGCGTAAGAGCGAAAATTCCACCAAGAAGGAGCATGAATCCA
The DNA here is from genome assembly GCA_905182725.1 of uncultured Candidatus Poseidoniales archaeon. Taxonomy (GTDB): domain Archaea; phylum Thermoplasmatota; class Poseidoniia; order Poseidoniales; family Poseidoniaceae; genus MGIIa-L1. The sequence continues at coordinate 49,751 of CAJJCQ010000032.1, read as the reverse complement.
CCACAGCACATTACACCCCAAGATGCAAGAATGGCAAAGAATCCACCGACAGCTTCACCTACATCTTCGAAACTATCAGAAATGTAGAGTTTCTCTGATGATTCAATACTGTACGGTCCATATCCACCGAGTGAACCAATGGTAATGTATCCCGATTCATTGTACATCCCATCATCGCATTCCCAATCGTAAGTAGAGGTATCTCCATTCACATCGTTTATGGTGTAAGTAAGGGAATCACACGAGGGTGCTTCGGAATAGACTTGATAGAAGTTATCATAACTTCCGTCGAACGTTCCAGTCGTGCCTTCCCATTCCGCGTTACCGATTGGATCTATACCAGCATCAACAGCGACAGCGCCACCGGCAAACAATACGATTCCTGATACAGTGGTGAGAGCGCCTAAGATTAACATGACTTTGGTAAGAGTATGCATGGTTCGACCTAAATGAAAGCAGTATATATATTCAACTTTGTGATGAAAATCACGTATCAGGCGAGCGTTCCGTTTTGGTAGTCCTGTAATGCCTGCTGGATTTCTTCCCGAGTATTCATCACAAACGGCCCATATCTTGCGATTGGCTCGTTGAGTTCAGGACCTGCAAGAATCAAAAACTCAGCATCTTCGTCACGTGCTTCAAAAACCACTTCATCACCATCGGTGAGGATTCCGAGTTGACCATCGTGAACTGGTTTCCCGTCAATATGAACCGTACCTCCAAACACATAGATCATCCCGTTCAACCCTTGTTCAATGACTTGGCGATGTGTGCCATCTTGCTGAATTTTCATATGGATATAGGTAATTGGAATCACAGTATCAATAACTGCCTGAATCCCTAAAGTCGAGCCTGCAATCACATTGGCCCAGACTTTTCCGTCCTCAGAAGTTACTTTCGGTATCTGTTCCGAAGGAATATCTTGGTATCGGGGGTTCATCATTTTATCCTTTGAAGGAAGGTTAACCCAGATTTGGAAACCGTGCGTCACACCGCCTTGTTCAAGAAAGTCATCTTGTGGAAGTTCGGAATGAATAATCCCGCGCCCAGCTGTCATCCATTGTACATCTCCGGGGTTAAGGTCACCTTTGTTGCCTGCACTGTCTTCGTGTTTCATCGCTCCTTGTAGCATATAGGTCACAGTCTCAAAACCTCGATGAGGATGGGCTGGTGCACCAATCGCTTGCCCTGGGTCCCAGTGAACTGGACCCATTTCATCCAAAAGAAGAAACGGACTCATGAGCGTACCCATTGCCGAAGGTCGCCGGACTGGAAAGCCTCCTCCTTCAAGGACGGTATGGGTTGGAGCTGTCATTCGTAATGTTCGAATTGTACTCATCGCAAAACCCCTTTTATCATTTCAGTTACAGACTCAGGGTTCAGAGTTTTGTTCTTGTTAAGCGTGATCGAACGACCCAGCACATTTGAACCAAGATAAGAGAATTGCATCCGCATACTCAAGATCGCCTGATGGCCACCACCACCACTCACCGATGCTAAACCGACGTTTCGTTTGTTGAACATTAAACGGAAATTAGAGGACTGAACCGAAATCCAAGCGACGAGATTATTCAAGACTGGAGGGATTAGACCGTTATACTCAGGAGCACAAACAATCATTCCATCACAGGAAAGAATACGAGCCATACATGTTTCGATGTGTTCTAAACCTTTGAACTCATCCTCAGTATCTGGAGTGTATAACGGGAGATTGAGCCCACAGATATCGATGACTTCGACTTCGTGATTCATCGATTGTGCTGTTGCATGAATCGTCATGGCCAAATCGAGGTTCTTACCCGAAGACGCTGCTAAGATTAACAAGTTCCCCATGACATTCGCACAACCTGCAACCTCTTTGAAGGTGTCAGTATCACGCTGCTTACCATTTCATGCGGTATGCAAGTACGAGAATACCGATCACAGTAGGAACAATAGCAATCGCGAGTGTCGTCATGATAAGGCGTTTCACTTGGTCATCAGTGGAGTTTTGCGTAATCACATCTGAATTTGCTACTGCATCTTCACAATCTTCAACAAACTCATTACAAACGATTTCACCATCACTACCACCGGCGGGGGAATAGTAATCAAGATCTTCAGTTATGTCACGGCAACCATCACTATCTGAATCTGTTTCTGTCGATGAGACCCATTTTGTTTCGCCGAGAGGACATGTGTCAGCTAAATCGGCTACTCCGTCACCATCATCGTCAAGGTCTTCACCAGAATCAATGCAACCGTCTTGGTCGTAATCATTTATCGAATCGGAAATCCACGCAAGTGTTCCACGTGAACACAAGTCGGTCCGATCAGAAATCCCATCATTATCATCATCACTGTCTTCAGGCGAGTCATCAAAGCATCCATCGGCGTCAAAATCAGTGGCAGGAGAAGAAGTCCAATCCAGTTTTCCTTCGTTACAGAAATCAGTTGCATCTAAGATACCATCGTTATCATCATCCAAATCCTCTGTACTGTCTCGACAACCATCTGAATCATAATCCTCAATGCCCGAAGAAGGCCAGTCCAATTCGCCTATAGGACAAACGTCCGCTGCATCCAATACATCGTCGTTATCATCATCTAAATCCTCTGAACTGTCTTGGCATCCATCGGAATCCCGGTCATTGCTAGTACTCGAAATCCAATTTAGAGTTCCTTTACGACAGAGGTCTTGTACGTTCAAAATACCATCATTGTCATTGTCGGAATCTTCAATATCATCTCGGCAACCATCAGAATCGTAGTCAAACTTCGACGACTCCCAATTATCCCTTCCAAGAGGACATTGGTCAAGAAGGTCAGACATGCCATCGTTATCATCATCATCATCTTCGGTAGAATCTCGGCATCCATCAGAATCATGGTCGGTAGAAGAGGTTGAAAGCCAGCCAAGTTCTCCTTTGGCACAATTATCAATGAGGTCGTAAACTCCATCATTATCATCGTCAAGGTCTTCTGTATCGTCTTTACAACCATCACGGTCGTAATCAGTAGAATTTTCAGATTTCCAATCCAAGTTACCTTTGGGACAGAGATCCCCAGTATCAATGACTTTGTCGTTGTCATCATCAAGGTCTTCCGTTCCATCGTAGCAGCCATCTTGGTCGTAATCATTACTCGTATCGGAAATCCAAAACCTTAGACCCTTTTTGCAGGAATCAAATTCATCAAGGATTCCGTCATTATCAATATCAAAATCCTCAACAGGTGCTGTCGATTCATCGTTACAGCCATCTCCATCATAATCAGTTCCTTCATCGGAGATCCAACCGAGTAAGCCGTATGGACACAAGTCAATGATGTCGAAAACTCCGTCATTGTCGTCATCACTGTCTTCTAACAAGTCTTGACAACCATCGGAATCGTAATCAGTATCTGGTCCAGGAATCCACGAGGAATCACCGCCAGAGCAGAGATCTTCACTATCGATGACTCCATCGTTATCATCATCATTGTCTTCCGTTGAATCTCGGCATCCATCGCCGTCGTTATCGTTGACCTGAGTCGAAACCCATCCTAAATCTCCGAATTGACAGTCGTCATTGACGTCAAGTACACCATCGTCATCATCGTCGAAGTCTTCTTCGCCCAAATCATGCCACTGGTCCATGCATCCGTCGGTATCATAGTCAGTGAATCCGTTCGGATCGTCTTCAAGCGGGTAGTGTTCAATTAATTCAGGACCTTTCGGGCATCTGTCGTTCTGATCGAGAATTCCGTCACCGTCGTCGTCAAGGTCTTCAAGAGAATCTTGGCAACCATCGCCGTCGTAGTCAGTGCTTCCTTTAATGATTGGGCCCGTTGATCCCCATCCGATATCGCCAGTTTGGCATTGATCGTCTGAGTCACGTAGTCCGTCGTTATCATCATCATCGTCTTCCGTAATATCGTTACAACCATCTGAATCCCAGTCGGTAGCCGAGGTAGAAATCCAGCCCATATCACCGAAATTACAATCATCTAAATTATCGGTGATTAAATCATTATCATCATCAAGGTCTTCGGTAGCATCTCGGCAACCGTCATTATCATAATCGGTTATTGGTGGTCCAACGCTGTCAGAAATCCAGCCGAGTTCACCAATTCTACAGTCATCGCCGATGTCAGGTTTTGTATCATTGTCATCGTCAGGGTCTTCACCAGCATCTCTGCATCCATCAGAGTCATGGTCGGTGACTGGTCCAGAAATCCAGCCCAAATCTCCCTTTTGGCAGAGTAAGTCGTCAACATCGTCGATTCCATCGTTATCATCATCCGGGTCTTCTGTTAAATCTCGACATCCATCGGTATCGTAATCATTTGCAGGTGTTGACGTCCAACCGAGTTCTCCAGTCTGACAATTATCATTCACATCAGGCACTGTATCATTGTCATCATCAGGGTCTTCGGTAGCATCTTTGCAACCATCAGAGTCATAATCGGTGATTGGAGGTCCTACGTCATCCGAAATCCAGTTGATATCGCCGAGTTGACAATCATCTATGCTATCCTCGACACCATCGTTGTCATCATCTGAGTCTTCTGTCTGGTCTGAATCCTGACAACCGTCGCCGTCGTGGTCGGTAAACGTGTTCGAAGTCCATCCTAAGTTTCCAAAGTGACAGAGATCTGTAATGTCAAGGACACCATCGTTATCATCATCATCATCACAAGCATCTCCAGAGAATCCGAAGCCAAGTATCGCACTATCGTTGTCATAATCAAGTTGATCAGGATTCGCTACAAAGATACAGTTGTCATCCACGTCGTTAACTCCATCGGAGTCATCATCGTCGTCTTCGGCATTCGAACATCCATCGCCATCATTATCATTACCAGGGGTGGAAGTCCAAGGCATACCATTTCCTTTCGGGCAATTATCAGGGACATTGTCATTGACTCCATCGTTGTCATCGTCTGAGTCTTCATCGTCTCGGCAACCGTCAGTATCGTAATCGTTTGCTGGAGTAGAAGTCCAGCTTAAAGTGCCGGTAGGACAGAAATCCGTGGTATAATTTGAGGGCGCACAAGAACTCGATTGGCCGTAAGAACTTGGACCATTCGCATCACAAATATTATCGTTATCATCATCGAGGTCTTCGTTCGAATCTTGACAGCCATCGGTATCGTAGTCTGTTGTTCCAGAGGAAATCCAACCTAAGTCGCTTGTGTATGCATTACAGTCATCGAGACCGTCGCCAACACCATCGCCGTCATCATCAAAGTCTTCAACATCATCTTTACAACCGTCACCATCGTAATCGTTTAGTGGACTCGAAGTCCAGCCCAAAGCGCTATCGAACCTTGGACAATTATCAGGGGCATCGTCATCGACTCCATCCTCGTCATCATCAAGATCGCAAGCATCTCCTTCTTCTACGGATTCATGTATCAAATCGTAGTTAAGTTGGTTGTCGGCCCCCAAGAGTGGGCCGTTCGGAACGAATTGACAATTATCTCCACTATCGGTAACGCCATCATTATCATCGTCGATATCTTCGGTTGTGTCTTGGCAACCATCCTCGTCATTGTCGGTTAATGGAGTAGAAGTCCAACCTAAATCGCTTGAGTAAGCGGTACATTCATCTGTTCCAGTAGATGAAGGCTCACAGGAACTGGAGTCACCGTAAGTACTCGAACCGCCACTATCACAAATATCATCGTTATCGTCATCGAGGTCTTCTCCAGCATCGCGACAACCATCGGAATCATAATCAGTGGTTGGACCGGGAGCCCAGCCTACGGTTCCAGCTGAACAATCATCGAAACCATCGCCAATTCCATCTTCGTCATCATCGAGGTCTTCTCCGGAATCTTGGCAACCATCTTCATCATTATCGGTGGTCGCTTGATCAGAAACCCAACCTAAATTGCCTGTAGGAGCAGGACATTCATCTGTTGCAGTCGATGAGGCCCTACACTCCATCTGATTTGAATCGCCGTAAGTAGCAGCGCTACCAGTATCACAAATTTCATCATTATCGTCATCAGGGTCTTCTCCGGCATCGCGACAGCCATCTGTGTCGTAGTCTGTTATCGCTGTGGAAGACCAGAGCAAATTGCCTTTAGCGCATTCATCTGCTAAAGTAGGTGAGGCTGCACAAAGAATAGATTGGCCGTAAGAACCTGGCCCATCAACATCACAAATCCCATCGTTATCATCGTCGAGGTCTTCTCCTGCATCGCGACAGCCATCGGAATCATAATCAGTTAAAGCTCCAGGTGACCAGCCAACATCTCCGGCTGGGCAGGACAAGTCACTGGTGTCAGGGATTCCATCGTTATCATCATCGAGGTCTTCGGTAGAATTGTCTCGGCAACCATCCCCATCATTATCGGTGGTTCCGTTAGAAATCCAATTCAATTCGCTTGTGTATGCGGTGCAAGCGTCAGGGAATAAGTCAGCAACTCCATCTCCGTCGTCATCGGGGTCTTCATCGATGTCTCGGCAACCGTCACCATCGTAATCGTTTGTTGGACTCGAAGTCCAATCCTTCAACCCATTTACACAATTGTCGGGAACATTGTCATCGACTCCATCGTTATCTGCATCCGGATCTTCTGGAGTTCCATCTTCGCAACCATCAATATCATAATCGGTAATTGATGGACCAGTTGATACAGAAATCCAACCTAAATTGCCAGTATTAGCAGGACATTCATCGACCAAAGTCGATGAAGCTACACAAGAACTCGATAATCCGTACGTACTGGGACCATTTGAATCACAAACTTCATCGTCATCATCGTCGAGGTCTTCGAGAGAATCTTGACAGCCATCGGAATCGTAATCGGTAATTGATGCGCCGGTTGATACAGAAAGCCAACCTAAATTGCTTAATTCAGTTGCATCACAAAAATCAATGACATCGAAAACGTCATCATTGTCATCGTCGTTATCTTCAATGTGAGAATCTTGACAGCCATCACCATCATAATCGGTGATTGATGAACCAGTTGATACAGAAGTCCAACCTAACGAACCCCGAGTACAGTTATCGGGGCCTGTTGACGAACCGTCACCGGGGCCGTCGAGAACGCCATCGTTATCATCATCGGGGTCTTCAGGGTCGGTATCTTTGCAACCATCTGTATCGTGGTCAGTCGAAGAAGAGGATGTGAAAAACACACCGATCGGACATTCATCTGTTGACGTAGAGGAGGCCACGCAAGAGGCCGCTGTACCGTAAGTACTCGGGCCGTTACTATCACAAATGCCATCATTATCGTCATCAAGGTCTTCGGAATCATCTTTACAGCCATCACCATCATAATCGGTTAATGCCGTTGAAATCCAGCCTAAAGCGCCCGGAGTTGGAGTGGTGGTGGATGTACAAACATCGGGGAATAAGTCGGCAACTCCATCGTTGTCATCATCGGAGTCCTCTTCGGTATCATGGCAACCATCGGAATCATAATCGGTTATCGAGGTGGCTGTCCAATTGGTAAAACCAGCAGTACAGATCACGTCATTGGTATCTAAATAATCATCATTGTCATCATTGAGGTCTTCATTTGCATCTTCACAGCCATCGCCATCATTATCGGTCAACGGATTGGAATTCCACCCAACAGAACCAGCGTTACAGTCATCGTCAACATCCTTGACTCCATCATTATCCATGTCATCATCTTCAGTATCATCTTTACAACCATCATTATCTTGGTCAGTGGTCGGTGAGGAAGTCCAATTGTATTCACTTGTGTACGGGTTACAGGAATCGCTGCCGTCAAGAACACCATCGTTATCATCATCAAGGTCTTCTCCGGAATCTTGGCAACCATCGCTATCATAATCGGTGCTCGTTTGAATAGAAATCCAAATTAAAGCGCCTCCATATGCGCTGCAGTTATCATTGATGTCGAGAACTTGGTCGTTATCGTCATCGAGGTCTTCGAGAGAATCTTGGCAACCATCTTGGTCATAATCTGTTGAGCCTTGAACAGAAATCCAATCTAAATTGCTTGAAATATCTGCATCGCAATCATCATTACTATCGAGAACACCATCGTTATCATCATCGTCGTCTTCAGAATTATCGGCATCTTCGCAACCATCAGTGTCATAATCTGTTAGTGATGTGGAGATCCAATCTAAATTACCTAATTGTGCTGCGTCACAGTCATCTATTCCAGTAGATGAGGCTGAGTCATCGCATTCGCTCGAAGTTCCGTAAGTACTCGGACCCCCAGTGTCGCAAATTTCATCATTATCATCGTCGAGGTCTTCACCAGAATCTTGACAGCCATCACTGTCGTAATCTGTTGCCGCAGAGGAAAGCCAACCTTGACTGCCAGTTGGGCAAGAATCATCAACATCATCAACGCCGTCGTTGTCGAGGTCAAAATCTTCAGTATCATCTTTACAACCATCGTTATCAGCATCATTGGCACCGTTTGAAGTCCAATTCAATTCACCTGTTTGACAGAGATCAGGATGTAAGTCAGCAATACCATCGTTATCATCATCGAGGTCTTCGATGTCATCATCTTTGCAGCCATCACTGTCGTGGTCTGTTGAGGAATCCGACGTCCAGCCTACGACTCCCTTTAGGCAATCATCTGGAACAAGGTCAAAGACGCCGTCGTTATCATCATCGAGGTCTTCGTTGTCAGCATCTTTGCAACCATCTTCGTCGTGGTCAGTGTTTGCCTGGACTGATATCCAACCAAGAACTCCTGTCGGGCAAAGGTCAGGACTCAAATCCTCGACGCCATCGTTATCGTCGTCGAGGTCTTCATTGGAGTCTTGACAGCCATCACTGTCATAATCGGTGATCGATGAACCAGTTGATACTGAAGTCCAACCTGTGTCTCCCTTTGGGCACGTTTGTTCATTGGTATCAAGGACACCATCGTTGTCATCATCTGTGTCTTCGAGAGAGTCTTGACAACCGTCTTCATCATGGTCAGTAGTCGCTTGAACTGATATCCAACCCAGGTTTCCAGAAACCGTTGCATTACAAGCATCAGAATCGTCGAGAACTCCATCGTTATCGTCATCAATCTCTTCAGCGTCGGAATCTCTGCAGCCATCGCCGTCGTAATCGGTTCCACTGTTTGAAGTCCAACCTAATACCCCTGTTTGACATACATCAGGGTGTAAATCTGTAACTCCATCGTCATCATCGTCGGGGTCTTCTGCATCATCATCTTTGCAGCCATCTTCATCGTGGTCGGTGGTCGCTTGAACAGAGGTCCAAAGAAGAACGCCTGTTGGACAAGCATCGAGACTGTTGATAACATCGTCGTTATCGTCATCATCGTCTTCTGAAGAACTGTCTTGACAACCATCAGAATCGTGGTCTGTTATCGCATTGGATATCCAGCCTACAAGTCCGCCTGGACAGTCATCATCATCATCAACGATGCCATCGTTATCGTCATCATCTTCTTCTGCATCATCATCTTTGCAGCCATCGCCATCGTAATCATTTGCCGGAGTGGAAATCCAACCAAGAACTCCTGTCTGGCAAAGGTCTGGGAATAAGTCAGCAACACCATCGTTATCATCATCGAGATCTTCTGCGTCAGCATCTTTGCAGCCATCTTCATCGTGGTCAGTGGTCGCTTGAACAGAGGTCCATAGAAGAACTCCTGTTTTACAATCATCGAGACTGTTGATAACATCGTCGTTATCGTCATCATCGTCTTCTGAAGAACTGTCTTGACAACCGTCGGAATCGTAGTCTGTTATACTCGTAGAGATCCAGCCGAGAAGTCCAGTTTGGCAATTATCTGGGGATAAGTCGGCAACACCATCGTTATCATCGTCGAGGTCTTCAATGGAAGCGTCGAGACAACCATCTTCATCGTGGTCAGTGGTCGCCTGGACCGAAGTCCATCCTCTGTCACCTGTCTGGCAAAGGTCTGGGGATAAGTCGGCAACACCGTCGTCGTCATCGTCAAGGTCTTCAAGAGAGTCTTGGCAACCATCTTCATCGTGGTCTGTAGTAGCCTGAACTGAAGTCCATCCCAAATTACTTGAAATGTCTGCATCGCAATCATCAGAGATGTCTGCAACTCCATCGTTATCGTCATCAGTATCTTCATTGGAGTCTTGACAGCCATCACTGTCGTAATCTGTTGTAGAATCAGAAGTCCAACCGATGTCACCCTTTGGGCACGTTAAATCGCTCGTATCGACAACACCATCGTTATCGTCATCGGTATCTTCATTGGAGTCTTGACAGCCATCGGAATCGTGGTCAGTAATTGAATTTGAGATCCAACCGGTATTGCCAGCTAAACAGTCATCGTTATCATCGTCGACACCGTCGTTATCGTCATCATCTTCTTCTGCATCGGAATCAAGACATCCATCACCGTCGTAGTCATTGGCACTGGTCGAAATCCATCCGAGGACTCCAGTAGGGCAATTGTCTGGGAATAAGTCGGCAACACCATCGTTGTCGTCATCGAGATCTTCAATCGTTGAGTCTTGACAGCCATCACCGTCGTAATCTGTTGTTGAATCTGAAATCCAACCTAAATCACTGGATGTCGCTGCATCACAGACATCAACGCCGTCTAAAACGCCGTCGTCATCGTCATCAGTTTCTTCCGCATCGGAATCTCTACAGCCGTCGCCGTCATAATCAGTGGCTCCAGTTGAAATCCAACCTAATGCACCACCTGCGCAACTGTCATCATCGTCTAGAACGCCATCGTTATCGTCGTCAGTTTCTTCGGATTCGGAGTCCTTACAGCCATCACTGTCGTAATCATTAGCGCCAGTCGAAATCCATCCGAGGACTCCAGTAGGGCAATTATCTGGGAATAAGTCGGCAACACCATCGTCGTCGTCATCAAGGTCTTCACCTACATCTCGGCAACCGTCTTCATCGTGGTCAGTGGTCGCTTGAACTGAAATCCAACCTAAATCACTGGATGTCGCTGCATCACAGACATCAACGCCGTCTAAAACGCCGTCGTCATCGTCATCGGTTTCTTCCGCATCGGAATCTCTACAGCCGTCGCCGTCATAATCAGTGACTCCAGTTGAAATCCAACCTAATGCACCACCTGCGCAACTATCAGCACCGTCTAAAACGCCGTCGTTATCGTCGTCAGTTTCTTCTACATCGGAATCTCTACAGCCATCACCGTCGTAATCAGTGAAACCATTCGAAGTCCATCCAAGGGCTCCAGTAGGACAAATGTCAGGGAATGTGTCGGCAACACCATCGTCATCGTCATCAAGGTCTTCACCTGCATCTCGGCAACCGTCTTCATCGTGGTCAGTGGTCCCTTGAACTGAAACCCAACTTAAATCACTGGATGTCGCTGCATCACAGACGTCAGCGCCGTCTAAAACGCCGTCGTTATCATCGTCAATTTCTTCTGTTTCTGAGTCTTTACAGCCATCACTGTCGTAATCATTTGCACCAGTCGAAGTCCATGAAAGGAATCCTGTCGGGCAATTATCGGGGAATAAGTCTGCAACACCGTCATTGTCGTCATCGAGATCTTCTGTTGAGTTGTCTTCACAACCGTCTTCATCGTGGTCAGTGGTAGCTTGATTCGAAGTCCAGCCATTGTTACCATTTGGGCAATCATCGAGGCTGTCGTCGACACCGTCACCGTCGGAGTCTGCTCGTCCAGCGAAGAACGTTGGATGCTCATCAGCAAGTTCGAGTGTGTTGGAACCGGTCGAAGACGATGAATCCTCATCTTCGATTCCGAGGTCCAGGAACATCACTTGAGCTGATGAAATTGCTGACATAATGAACATCAACATAGCCATAATTGAGGCTACTTTGTGCTTACGCTCCGCTAACATAGATTTGGCTAGGAGTGATGTCTTTTTATTGTTCCGTTCAAATGCGCTTTCATTCGGAGTCATAATCAATATTTTTAACCCGGTTTAACATAACACTTTCGTTGGGATAGAGGGCAAAGAACATGACCGGGAATCGTTTGGAATTACCATGCCTCGACTGTTCTACTTCGGAAAAGGAGGCCCCGTTCCAGACTACCTAACACAAGAAGGTTGTACTTCAGTGGGTCGAATTCAAGATGCAAATGTCGTTGTCGTTGAAAGTTTTGACAATCGATCATCAAACCCGTCGGAGCGTTTGGCTGGAACCATTGGCTTGATGCGTGAAGCTCTCGATGAGATCGAAGGCGCTTCTCTTGAACGAATGGTTGTCATCACCGACCAATCCTCGACCAAAGGAGCCATGAGAAAAGGAGCGACAACGGGAGTAGCCCTCGATGATGTTCACGGACTTGGTTCGCTAACCATGGAAGTGTTGAGTCGAATGGGTCCAAAATGGGGTGTGAAAACGAAGGTCTATCGTATTCAGCCGGATCAAATCCAAAAATCTCTACCCCACATCCATGCATTCCTTGTGAGTAATGAAGGCTCCCCTGATTACGAAGTCGTGTCACTATAGGCATAGCCTCAAGTAGGCTGCCCAAGAGTTGAATACATGAGCGAAGAATTCCTCGTCGAACAAGCCAAGCAAATAGATACAGAGTTCCTCATCTACACAGGGAACTTCTGCGGATATTGCACTGCAGCCAAGCGTTTACTTGACCGTAAAGAACTCACATTCACCGAGTTTAATTTCGATGAAGTCCCGGATTTGCGTCAGAAAATTGTTGATGCAACTGGACATCGCACTGTCCCAGTAATTTTTGACATCAAAGGTGAACAACCCGTGTACATTGGTGGATATGACCAATTACAACCGTATTTGCGACAGCGCAGTTAACCATTCCTTCAACGCACCATGATGCTCCATTGGAATCATGTGACCCTTCGGGTGCTCAATCAATTCCATCGCCCAACCCGCAGATTCAAACACGTGAGCAACCGCCCAACCGTCTTGAATTGAAACTCTCAAATCACGTTCACCATGCATCCAAAACAAATGCTTTGGCCCAAGTTCTGCCAGTCGAAGCCGAAGTTCCATTTCCCGCACTAATCGCGTACCCATGGCCACAACACCAACGATTCGGTCAGCAAGTGGTAACTGCAACATTTCTTGTGCCATTGCGCCGCCTTGAGAAAACCCACCAACCACTAATGGCCCGAGTGGTGCATGCTCTGCAATGAGTTGTTCGAGTTGTGAAAGTGAAGAATCGACATCGATGAGTTCTCTACGTGACAGTGTCATTCGTCGTGTCGCATCTGCGTCTTCGTCCTCATATCGCCACCAAGTTCGACCACGTCGAGGATGAGAATATCGAGCTTCAGGAACGATAAGAGTCCAACCATCTGGAAGAATCTTTTCGGCAAAAGGGCGCATCATACTGGCATCGCCAGTCATTCCATGCATCATGATGAGCGTAGGCAAAGGTAACCCTCACAGTTCCCATTGGAACACGAGTGCGCCTGCGACTTTGAGGTGAATAAACGACTCAGGTCCGCGAACCGTTACGGTCAGCGAATACTCGCCGGAATTCGAGGGAATCGTTCCGATGGCTCCTTTCTCGGTCGCCCCTGCACCCCAGGCACGAGTCAAAGGTGAAGCACCAGCATGGTCCTTCATCGATAAAGAACCCGAACTTGGACCATTGCTCGCTATTTCGACATCGAGATACCAAACCAGAGTATTCCAATCGCCTTCCGAGGGATGGCCTTCATCGAGGAATGTATCATAGGCTTCTTGATCATTTTCTTCATAGAGGCTGTCCAGTAAATCCCGAGCACGGTAAAAGTAGACATCGCCACTGTAGCTGTCTCGAGCAACATTCAGGTCCATTCGTAACTGTCGAACATCTTCTGCGTCACGCCAAACAAAGTTTTCAAGGAATCCCTTGGAGCCACTGAAGGTGTAGGATATTTCGTGTCCTTCAGCCGATGTTGCTGTAACGCGAGCGTTACCGTTGTTGATTGAGTCAGTTGTTGCTGTCCAATCTTGACCGAACAAAGTGAATCCCCAAGTATCACCTACTGTCCATGGGAAGGAGAAGACGGGTTGTGGATCACCGTTTTCATAGACGGATAATCCATCGAGGGTGATTCTTCCAATAAATGGATTATGATTGATGACTGCGTGACGTTGTGCCTCTCGCTCAGAAGAGATGCCGAGTGTGTAGACGCCTTCTTCAGTGTCAACTTCGGCAACGACTAATCGAGCACTGTCTTCACCAAATTGAGGCGTGATGAAGGTATAGAGCCACTGATTACCAACTTCCCATTCAGGAAGGAGTTTCTGTTCTTCAGTCGTTGAGTCACTTTCAGATGATGCTAACGATCCTGTTGTACAACCAGCTAAAACACTGGTACAAAGCAAGAGCAGCAACATCACGGTGACTTCGAACCTACGGCCCATGGCCATCCCTAACGGACATTCTTCAAGAGCCTAACGCTTCGAAGGGAATCAAAGAAGTCCGGTTTTTGAGAGTTGACCGGTTCCGGCAAGAACAACTGCGACAATAGCCATCAATTTGATGAGAATATTGAGCGATGGACCCGATGTGTCCTTGAATGGGTCTCCGATGGTGTCGCCGATAACAGCTGCTTCGTGAGCATCATCGCCTTTCTTTGCACCTTCGATGTGGCCTTGTTCGATTGCTTTCTTTGCATTGTCCCAAGCACCACCAGCGTTCGCCATGAACAAAGCCATGAGAACACCTGTGACCAAAGAACCTGCAAGAAGACCACCGAGTGCTTCCGAACCAAGTGCAAGACCTACTGCAACTGGAGCGACGATAGCAACAACACCAGGCCCGACCATTTCTCGCAGGGCAGCCTTGGTAGAAATATCAACACAGGAAGCACTGTCGGGATACATGACCCCTTCGGCTTCAATTTGAGTTGGCCATGTTAAGACATCTGAAACATCAACACCTTCTGGTGTATCTGCTTCGAGCGCCGTTCGCATGACTGCGAATTGTCGTCGGATTTCAACAACCATATCGCCTGCTGCCTTTCCGACTGACGTCATGGTCATTGCAGCAACGACGAAGGGTAGACCGCCACCGATGAGAAGTCCAACGACTACCAGGGGGTTATCGAGTGACAAGTCCATCTCCCCCTCAATTGCAGCCATGTAGGCAGCAAATAAAGCGAGTGCAGTCAAAGCAGCAGACCCAATAGCGAATCCTTTGCCAACTGCAGCAGTTGTGTTTCCAATCGTATCGAGTTCATCTGTGATTGCTCGGACATCAGCACCTAGACCACTCATCTCAGCGATTCCACCTGCATTGTCAACAACTGGACCGTAAGCATCGACGGTCATGGTAACACCGACTGTAGCCAGCATGCCCATTGCAGCCATAGCAATGCAGTAGAGGCCGTAGTCCGTACCACCGAAGTGATTTGCTCCAAGGATACCTGCTGCAATGAGCAAGATTGGAACGAAGGTCGACATCATGCCAACAGAGAGACCTGCAATTGCATTGGTTGCTGGACCTGTTTTTGACATGTGTCCAATGTGTTGAATTGCCTTGGTTTTAATTCCGAAGACGGGTTCAATACCAGTATAGTATTCTGTGACAATTCCGATCAGGATACCGACGATACTACCCAGAACGACTGAGTGCATGACGCCAGGAACTACATCAATCCAGCCTTGATTGATGGAAAGATAGCCACCAGCCCAAAACAGAACTGCTGCAATGAAAGTAGTGTTACGAAGGGCAGCTGCTGCATCCTTACCGTTCTTGAGAACATACATCGAGAAGACGCCTATAATGGATGCAAGGTAACCAATGAGACCGAGCATGATTGGCATCATGACGTAATCAGAAGAACCTGTAAAGCCATCTCCGCCAAAACCATCAGAGCTTGCAATAATCATTGCTGCGATAATTGAACCAACGAAGGATTCGAAGATATCTGCGCCCATTCCAGCAACGTCACCGACGTTGTCACCGACGTTATCGGCGATAACACCAGGATTTCGCGGATCGTCTTCAGGAATACCTGCTTCGACTTTACCAACAAGGTCAGCACCGACGTCAGCAGCCTTGGTGTAAATGCCGCCACCGACACGAGCAAAGAGGGCAATGGATGAAGCACCCATTCCGAATCCTGCAGCTGCGGAAAGGTTCGAGCCCTCATCTCCGGCACCAAGCCAGAATGCGACCAGTGAGATTCCGAGAAGTCCAAGGCCGCCAACAGAGAGGCCCATAACGGCTCCACCGTTGTATGAAACAGCCAAAGCACCAGCTCGACCGTCAGTCTTAGCAGCCATGGTAGTTCTGCCGTTTGCAGAAGTAGCCGCACGCATTCCGCAGAATCCTGCGATGACTGAAGCAAGAGCACCGCCAAAGAAAGCAATGGATGTATCCATATTATTCAAGAAGGCAAGAAGTGCACCGACGACAACTACGAAGATAGAGAGAACTTTGTATTCAGCCCAGAGGAACGCCATTGCGCCATCTTGAATTTCTTTGGTAATACTGGCAACTTTTTCGTCATCAATTTTGACTTTATTGACTTGTTGATACAGTACAAACGCAATCACAAGTCCGACAAGACCTGCTGCAGCAGCAATCATTGGTATATTATCCATCATTATAGAACACCTGTAATGCCGGCGACCAAAGAACCCTTCATAAGTGGTTCCCCAAAAAAATCACCCTCAGCACCGCTTTTCGGGGGGTATGGATTGATTCCGTAAGAAGGAACAGGTGAACTTGAGCAAGCAATTATTGAAAGGGGAGATACCACAGCGCTAGAATGATGAGCATCACTGCAGAGGAGGTCTTGGCCGAAATTGGCCCAGTTCAAGAGATCCTTGATGAGCACGATGGTGTTGTTACGGTGTTGGATACAACCGATGGAAATATCATGCTATCACTCGATGGTGGATGTACTGGTTGTTCTTCAACGCCAATGACTGCCATGCAGATCTACTATTCTCTGAAGAAACTCGATCACATTAACGATGTGATTTTTGTCAACGGTGAACTTCCGGAGTACATGCGTACATTCATCGATAAAAAAATGGAAAAGGAAGCTACGAGCACAGAACCCGTTGATACTGATTCGTCACAACCTCGTGGCGAAATCATCTGATTACTCTTCTTCGTCCGATTTACCGATGGTATGCGGATTCGCTCCAAAAGAAACATTTTCGCCTTTGATATTCATTCGAGCAGAAATGGCAATAACAATACAGATCAACGAAAGTGGTTTTGGAAGGTAATTCGAACCCCATAAGTCTCCACCAGAGAGTGAAAGCCACCAGAGTACGGCTGCTGCTGCAATTAAACAAAGTGCAATTATATTCTGAACGATGTTTTCTGCTTTTTCTGAGCGTGAAAAAGTTGCAATAAAGGTGAACAAAAATGCTGAAACACCGCAAAGCAATTCGGCCAGAAGTTCGATGGAATCGGGACTGACCATGGAAGGGCCTGTGACTTATGGTTCTTCAACATGAAGTTTCATTGAGAATGCAGAGAGCAATGTTTGAGAAGGGTCGAGTGTATCAGAGACCATGGCAGGTGGCGGTTTCACACTCCCGAAGGCACGTCCAAACGGTCCACCTTATTTTTCACGGAATCAAATCGCTTCGGTTCTGCACCAAGTGGCGGTTCTACTCGAACTCAATGGGGCAAATGTATTCCGTGTTCGTTCATATCAAAATGTAAGCAGAATGCTTGGTGGACTGACCGAAGATTTAGGTGAACTCGTAGCCACTGGGCGCTTGTTTGAGATGAAAGGTATTGGAAAAGGACTTGGTTCTGCCCTCACTCAAGCCATTGGAGAAGGGCGTTGGCCAAGTGACTGGGTTGACCTGCACGAACAAACACCGAAAGGTTTGATCGAAATGCTCGGCATCCCTGGCCTTGGGCCAAAGCGAATCAAATTGATGAACGAGGAATTAGGCGTTGATTCTGTTGCAACTTTGAAACTGGCAGCGCTTGATGGACTGATTGCCCCGATGAAAGGATTCGGTGAAAAGTCCCAACAACGGATGCTGAATGGTATCGAATTACTGGCGCGCTTTAGAGCACGGCGAAGACTCGATGTTGGGTTGATGTATGGTGAGGCTTTTCAAACCAAAATCGCAGCAATCGATGGCGTCATAAAAGCGCAGTTAGCAGGGAGTGCTCGACGTCGCAAAGAAACAATTGGAGATTTGGATTTGGTTGTCGCTGTCAAGGATGAAAATCGTGGAATGGTGTCGGAAGCAATTCTCGGGTTACCTGGCATTGCTGATGTGAAGGGTGCAGGGGATTCAAAAATCAGTATCATTCTTGATACGAGTGTGTTCGAAGGCGGATTCACTGTTGGCCATATTGACCCGAATGTATTGGATGCCATTGGCGGCGAAGATTACGAGCAATTGGAAAGTGGTGGCACGATTGACGCACAAGTTCGGTTGGTCCCTCCTGAAGTGTTCCCTTTCACCTTAGCCTATTTTACCGGAAGCAAAGAGCACAACATCGCCATGCGTCAACGAGCGATTGACCGAGGCTTGAAACTCAATGAATTCGGACTCATCCCCGATGCAAAGGCTGGAGATTTGAAAGGGATGGCTGCGGCACAATTCTCACTCCCTGCTACCAATGAAGAAGAGATTTATCGCCATCTTGACCTTGAATGGGTCACACCTGAACTACGGGAAGATACCGGCGAAATATTGGCAGCAGAATCCTCTGGATTACCGACGCTACTCACGGGAAAGGATATTCGTGGAGCTCTACATAATCATACGACGTTATCTGATGGCGAAGCAACACTTGAGCAAATGGCAGACACTGCTCGGAAAATGGGCTGGAATTGGCTGGGGGTTGCTGACCATTCACCCACTCTGAAAATTGCAAACGGTGCAAGTGCTGAAGATTTGCTGCAGCAAGGTGCTACCATTCGTGAATACAACAGCGCATGGGCGAATGAGGGCGTAGATTTCCGTTTGTTCCATGGTGTTGAATCGGATATTCTTGAAGGTGGAAAACTCGATCATCCCGATGATGTGCTTGGAGAACTGGATTACACCGTCGCATCTGTCCATGCCATTTCGAAGTGGAAGGCTCGGGATGAAGTTCAGAATACAGAAGAATTGATGCGTTGTCTCGACCATCCTTCGACCACCATACTTGGCCATCCGACTGGAAGAATACTGCAAGGACGAGATGGATACGAAGTGGACTTATTTGCTGTGCTCGAATACATGGCTGACCAGAACGAAGATGGCCAGTTGAAGGCTGTGGAATTGAATGCAAGCCCATACCGATTAGATTTAGATTGGCGCTTGTGCAAACACGCAAAGGGGTTAGGCGTCCCTATTATCATCAATCCAGACGCCCATTCAATTCGTGGTTTAGCGG
The DNA here is from genome assembly GCA_905182725.1 of uncultured Candidatus Poseidoniales archaeon. Taxonomy (GTDB): domain Archaea; phylum Thermoplasmatota; class Poseidoniia; order Poseidoniales; family Poseidoniaceae; genus MGIIa-L1. The sequence continues at coordinate 30,530 of CAJJCQ010000032.1, read as the reverse complement.
ATATCAGCTACGGAGTGATGGCTGCTCGTAAAGGCTGGATTGAATCGCAAAATGTCTTGAATTCCCTTTCTGGAGAAGAACTGTCTCGACGACTTGCTTGAAGTGATTCAAACCACACCTTCATGTCACACCGCTTGCTGGCAGTGGTATGCGTCTCTTGAGAACCCTCATCATAGGTGCTGTCATGCTGATTCCTGGCCTTCTTTTGGCGATGCTCATTTGGTATCTTGCTGGTGAACCGAACACTGAGCCTATGGAATCACTTATTTGCAACGGAATCCCACTTCTTTCAGTATCGCTGGGAGTACTTTTCGGATGGAAAACCGGTGAAGCCTATGCTGTCCAAATTGAATCTTGAGGTGACTCAATGTTCAGTGTCAAGATAGAGCAATGGTCCGAACTTGCTGACTCTTTTGAATCCTTTTTCCTCTCCATAGCTGGCAACGTAGAACGGAGTGAAGAACACCTCTGCTTCAGTTCACCACCTGAGAAAGTCGAAACAAGTCTCACTCTTTATCGAAACGGGAAATTTGCAGCAGCAATGCCATTGCATGGTATTAATGCTAAAGTGGAGCGCGTTGTGTTTGAAACTCAAAAATCGGAAGTTCAACTTCTCGGAAAAGATGTCAACTACGTTTACCGAGTACCTCCACAACTGTTGACGCTCCAAGGTGAATGAGATGAAACGCAGCGAAAAGGCAGAACGTATTGTTGCCATGCTGGAAGAACTCTATCCTGAGACGCCTGTTCCGCTTGATCACCAAAATGACTTCCAATTACTGGTTGCGGTATTGATGAGTGCGCAAACAACAGATGTCAAAGTCAACCAAGTGACACCGGCCTTATTTGCCAAAGCACCAACACCCGAAGCGATGGTAGAACTCAGCGTAGAAACAATTCTTAACGATATTCGGCAAGTCGGATTAGCCCCTACAAAAGCAAAGAATATCCGCCGGTTGTCTGAATTATTGATTGAACGCCATGCTGGAGTTGTACCTCAAAGTTTCGAACATCTCGAAAATTTACCTGGTGTCGGGCATAAAACGGCGGGCGTTGTGATGGCACAATCCTTCGGAGTTCCTGCTTTCCCGATTGACACACACATTCACCGCCTCGCTGCCCGTTGGGGTTTGTCCAATGACACCACTGTCGAACGTACTGAACGTGACTTGAAGGCAATATTTCCAAAGAATTTATGGAATAAGTTACACTTGCAAATCATCTTTTTCGGGAGAGAATATTGCCCCGCACGAGGACATGACCTCACTCAATGTTCAATTTGCTCATGGTCGACCACAAAAAAGCGTATTGCCCTCGAAAAGAAACGTTGACCTCAGAAGAGAGAGATTTGTTGAGAGACAATACTGGTAAGCACCAAAATCCCAACGATGACTGCTGTAACTCGTAAAGCAGTGTGTTCATTTTTCCCATCATGAGATTCACGAAGCAAAGCATAGCCGATGAGACCTAAACCGAAGGCTTGTAAAATACTCCCAACTGAAGAAATAACCCGTGTTAAATCAGTATGTGCTTCGGTATCATCTGCAATGACCTCCGCTATATTTTCTTGTTCCATGTTGTAATCAACGATCGATGGTGGACCAAACATACCGATGACTTCGATAAATACCACTGAAGCGAGAAGAAGAATCACACCGAGCATAATCCAACGGTGAAAGGAATAACTCATTGCGGATTGCTGGAAACCCGCTGCAGGTTGATACGGAGACGTAGGTGCGGCAACCGGCTGAATTGTTTGCGGCACAGGTGGTGGTGGGAGGCTTTGCATGAACTGAAATCTAACAACGGGGTTATTGTTGTTGGGTTCTCAAACATTGAAGAGTGAGGATGCCGTTGAAAGAACGAGTGAGGTGAGGTATGAAGCAATACCTGCAACCCAAAGCAATTGGATTGATTGACCAAGAGCGGTCGTAGTTCCTCCCCCTCTTAATCGGTTCGAAATGACAGAAACAGCCCACACGAGAATAAGAATTAAGATTGATACTATGATCTTGAATAATCGAATATTTTCTTCGACTCCAGAAGCATCTTTCATAATTGGAAGAGAAAGTCCCGCACCGAATTCGGAAAGCACAGTTGGACCAGTATCAGCTAAACTCGAAGCGACACCAGCAATCGAGTCCCCAAGTTTTGTGACAATCGCAATCGTGACATTCAAACTGGTGACACAAGCGATGAGCAAACCAAGTGCGACTCCACGCATAGTGTTTGCAGACAGCGACCTTCGATGGCGCAATGAGAGCAAACTTCCAACTGAACGTGAAACCAATTCCGCTGTACGGGCTGGCTGTCCCGAGGAATGTGATCCTTCGATGTAAATTCGAGTATACCGTGAAATAACTGCTGAATTGGTATCTGCATTGAAGTAGTCCCAAGCGCGGTCAGAGTCAATACGGGTAGAGAGACGACGTTCTAAACGGTCGATAGAATTGTCAAGCATTCCGAAATCAATACCTCGCAATGCCTTGATGGTGGCTGAGGGTTCAGCCGAACGGGCCTGTGCAGTCCCACCTAAAGCACGAATGAAATCAGGGTATGTTTCATCACGGCGAAGGATTTGACGTTCTTCCCGAGCAACCATGAGCGCTGGGACAAGCATCGGAGAGAGTGGGGCGGCAATGAAAAGAAGACCGTAGCGATCCCATTGTGCAGTAACAGCCTCCCATGCTGAGAGAATGGTAAATAATGTCACTACTAAGAGAAAGGCTGTGAGAATACTTGAAGCAACTAAAGATCGGATGAAATTGATACGGAAAGGTGTATCAAGATCGTCACGAGCAAAGGTTGGGTCTTCTGGAATCGTAGCACGGAATGCGAATACCGCTCCAATTTGAATGATTGTAAACAGTAAGCCTGCTAGTAGTAAGAAACGCATTCGACTCGCAACCATGATCGGTGTATCGCTGGCAGAACCAACTTCGAACAAGACCAAATGAATACCTGCAATGACCAAACCAAAAAGTCCGGCAGTGGTCAATGAAACATAGATTTCTTTCATCGTGTCTACCGATTCAAGACGAGTATCATACAAGGTGGCGTATTGCTCTGCAATCGTTTCTTGCTCTGAGCGCATGAAATCATCAATTGCCTGACCTGCTTCTATTGAAAACGCCATACGGTCAAGGAAATCGGCCCATAGAGGGCTCGGACTTTGTTGTGCCACAATTCGAGATGCTTCAGGTAACGAAGTATGCCATTTCTCGACTAAAGTTTCGATGCTCTTCACTTCCTTTGCCAATTCCCCATAATCGCTCATTTGCTTGAGAATGTCGAAGATCGATTGTGCAGCAACTTCGCCCAAAGAGAGAATACCCATTCGTGTGATGAACATATGCATTTCTTTTTCGATTAGGTTTGCTGCTCGACGAACTTCTAGAAGTGGGAACCCCAACGCTGCACCACCAGTAATAATTGGTAGAAGAAGAATGAAAAGAACGCCTGCAGAGCCGGAGAAGAGGCCTTGTTCACCCGTCCCCCCGGTCACGGAAATGAAGACGAAGGAAAAGACAAAACCCGCAAGGGCAGCCCCTCCGACCATAAAGATCAAGAATTGAATAATTGGAATTTCTACGCGACGTAGAGCGATTTGCCAGTAAGACATTCGCTGCATACATCATCCCTCAATCATGGTTTATGCCTTTCCAAGTATCCACAGACTTGTCGAAATATTCCCATCCACTGTTGTAGTAAATTCCGAGCAAATCAAAGACGTCATCGTAATGCGTTAAATCCCGATCAACCATGCGTTGAAGAGCGTCAGCACGCTTGAGCATTTCATCGTAAATATCACGCTTGTTGGCAAAACCAGCCATTGCAGCGATTTTGTTTTCGAGCAAATGGCTTTGGAACATTCCTCGGAAATAATGCTTATCCTTTACAGGGTCCCATTCGAACATTCCACGTGTAAGGACACCGTCGCTGTGTTTATTGTAACCGATGACTTCATCGATACCAGTGACACGCCGAGCGATTCCACCACCAGGTGCTTCCACGACTTCTTGGAAAATTGCAAAATTCAAGTTATCGAAGAAACGAATCGGGACATTGATTGGGTCACCTGTAAATCTTTGAATCATCTTTACGATTGATGATGCGTGGAATGTTGCGATAACAGGGTGACCTGTTTGCATTGCTTGGAAGGCTGTCGCCCCTTCAACACCACGAATTTCACCAATAATGATGTATCGTGGACGGCTACGGAGAGCAGCTTTGAGGAGGTCGAACATTCGACGCTTGAATCTTCATTCTTCGACTGCCGAGTGACCAGTCGTTGCCAAATCTTGTGTCGAACTTTAACTTCCGGTGTATCTTCAGCAGAATAGATTTTGACATTGTGGTCGATGAACGGTAAAATCGCATTGAGTGTCGTTGTTTTACCTGATGCTGTTTCTCCTGAAACCAGCACTGACATACCATATTCAAGACAAATCCAAATGTAAGCAGCAACTTGAGATGAAATCGTACCCCATGCAATCAATTGAGTAATTGAAATCGTTTCTTCAGCGAATTTACGGATAGTAAACGATGGACCGAGCATTGAAACGTCGTCTGAGAAAATAATATTGATACGAGAACCATCAAGCAATGCACCATCGATAATTGGTCGGTTATCAGAAACTGGGCGTCCAATACGTTCCGACATTGCACGCAAGAACCGAGCGAGGACTTCTCGGTCTCGGAATCGTATGTTGGAAGTGACCATTCCAAACACTTTGTGATCCATATGGATATGCTTCAAACCAATTGAGTGAATATCTTCCAGCATCTCGTCAGAGAGCAAAGGTTCCAATGGCCCGTTTCGAATCAGGTCACGGATAATGGTATATTGCAATAATTCACGTTGCTCAGGAGTTACAATCATTCTCTTGTCATCCAAACCCATCATTTCCCACATCCGCCCTTGCCGACGTACATTGGTTGTGAGTTCGGACTCGAGTACCGTATATTTCTCAATCATTTGAGAAAGAATTGATTCGAATTCATTATCGGTCGTAAAGGAAGGAGCAGTTGGTGCTTCTTGCAAGAGAATTTCAACCAATTCACGACGAATGTTTTCTTCTTCCTCGGTCAATTGTGGCTCCAATCCAAACCAAAGAACCTGCCCTCCACCTTCTTCATCAGCCGGTGGCTCGTAAATATGGATGAAAATAGGCTCTTTCGCAAGATAAATCAAATTAAGAGGGCGTTGTTTTTTGGCATCTCTGTCAAGAGGTCCGTAATAGACCGGGCGAGTGCCATATTGTGCTTCGAAGTCACGAACCCAATTGGCTACGTGAGGATAAGCATTCATGACGCTATTAAGGTCGCCCTTAGCAAATCGAGTTTCATCTTCAGCCATCAAAATACCTCCATCAGCTCACTGCAGTAATATCTACGATGAAGCCCATACTTGGTTCAACACGCCATCCGATTGATGTTTGAACTGGTCCTGCAGCACGTAAGTAACGTGTTACGACAACGTTACGTTTGATTTCGCCTCCAATCATCGTTGTCATGAGATCCAAGACGACTTCTGCTGAACTGCGAAGGTTATGCATCAATTTTTCATCCATTTCAACGGGGTCAACACAAAGCATGAGTGAACGGCCTTGAGATGAAATTTGACGAAGCCGTTGCATTAATTGGAACCGACTCGTGTCATCAAGGTCAGAAGGCATCAACGAACTTGCTGAATCAATAACGACGACATCGGCAAGTTCGACTGCTTCAGATTCGAGGAGTTGGATGAGGCCCACATCTGGTGAAGATTCTGCAATGGAACCAAATCGACTGAAAACCATAAGTTTTCCTTCACGGATAGCGTCTGTAATTCCGTATCCAATCGATTCCATTTGTTCAATCCAACCACGTGTGGTCAGTTCAGTGGTGATGACAAGTACTTTGACGCCGTTTTCAACCATTCCATAGACAAGACGTTGCGAAACCAACGATTTACCGCCACCGACAGCACCTTGGAGAACATAGAGAGAACGATTGGGAAGGCGAAGTCCCATCGAATCGGCAAGTGAATCTGTTTCAAGGTCGTACGGAAAACCGTCCTCAACGGGTTTATGTGCCATCTTGAATGGATCGCTTTCATTCGAATTATTCTTCATTCAACCGCACCTCCTCGTTCATAGTTGCACTCATTGAGATTCCAGATATAATCTCAGATCTCGCAATCACATAAATTGAAATTTCTTGGCCATCGGTAAAGTCATTCGCTCCAACTTCGAGCGTCACTTCGAGTAACATATTCGGATCCCAAGTTACTCCGCCTGCTGGAACAAATACAGTTGAATCAACATCGATGCTCACTCCGTCTACAAGAATTGCAAGAGAGGATTCATCCATCGCATGAATTCCGGTGTTTTGAATGTAAAATGTAATATCTTTTGGACCAGGGTTTGTCGAAAGTGACACCATCATTGGGTCACCTGCAAAATCAATATCAATTTCGGCAGAAAGTTGTAACCCTTCTTGTTGTTGTTGGATAACACGAGAACTTGATGACCATTCTTGGATAAGAACAGCACTTACAGCGCTTGAGATCAATAATGCCGTAACCAGCATTATGATTGTAGATGCACCGCCGTCTGCCATTCAAACCCCTCAGATAGATGTAATTACTCGAGACACACTTGTTTCACCAACGGTTAAACTCATCCGAGTGTGATCGTTGGCATCGTCCCAAAAGAGTTCAACTGTCTCGCCCGAAAACCAGTTTTCAAATTCTTCAACAACAAAACCAGCAGATGCAATCGTTTGAGGCGAGGTCCCATCAAAGAATAACCAAGCCGTGTCTGTTGAGATAGTTTCAGCACCATCATTTGTTAAATTCGCAAAAAGGTAACTCTGCGTGACTACAGTGAATGTAGGAGATGTATCGGTCTGCGCAAAGACCGTAATGTCAGTAGGAACTACAGAACAACTGCCAGAGTTTTCAATGGTAACACTGTCTTCAATGATACCTGCGTCAACGGTGAAACTTGCACTAAATCCTGGACAACTTGAAGAGGTGAGAAAACCGTCGAAATAACCGCTCCCTCCATCTGTAACTTCTATTGAATGCACGGCAATTGGAATAAAGTTGGCATTATCAATCGTGATGATTGGGTCGGATTGCTGAGCGGATTCAATGGCTTCCAACGAGGAAGCCGTTTGTTCACTCAACGTAGTGATGGCCATTGAAAAGACCACCAACATAGAGATCCCAACAATGAGACCCCCAATTCCGACCGAAGCACCCATATCAGACTTCACCTCGAAGTGATTTCACGTTTCGCCATGAACTTACAAGCGATGAAAACGTGAGCAACTCCTTGTGCGTCAAATGGTCATCGAGGGCTGCTTCTGATTGTCCTGGTTCTGCAAGTTGAACAATTGCGAGTACCTTTCGACCTTCATCATCGGAAAGCATACCGGAAGCCATCGCTTTCTGAGCAAAACTTACGGCTGCCATGCCCGACATGTGGTCGAGTAAGAGGGCTGCAATTGTAGGCGCACCTACTTGATTGGCATCGGTAGTTGCACCAAAGGAAGGTGCGTGCAAAAATGGATTTGCAGCCAAAGCTTGTGCTTCATACAGTTCCACAAGTGGAGCCTCATCGGTTCCCATCATTCGGTCAGTACCGGATGCTGTGATTGTTTCTCCTGAAGCGGTAATGATCGTGTCACCAGCGTGAGTGGAATGTTCACCATCACCTTCTGAAGGTGAGTCATCACCATGAGTTCCAGACAGATTTTCACTCAATCGAACTTCCACCATGCGCAAAACATCTTCAACCATGTCAAGACGGTTACTAATCAAACGCTCAAGCCCTGAAGTGTCCACGGTTGTGTTCACTTGGGTTGGAGCGGCAGCAACGGTTGAAAGACTTGCAGCAACGGTCGGTACACTACCGAGACTGTTGAGACGAGCCATGGTAAGTCCAGGGCTAATGGTCCACGCGTCTTCAGCGTTGAGTTCTCCTTCCTCGGGAAGCGGTACTTGTTCAATGGCAATGTTTGCCATTATTTTGAGGCGCTCTTCGGTAAGAGCTGCGTCCGCATCCTGATTTTGGGCTGTATTTTTACTAAAAGGCCATGCCATATTTATTCCTCCATGTTTGAGCTGAAGTAAATTACTTCAAGCCACCTCTGCACCAGCAGCAGTTGAACCAATATTGAGCGTCACATAAGTCGACCCGCCACTGCCAACGTGGATAGCAAGATGAACACTTGAATCGCCGTTGCTGGCTCCACAATCAACTCCTGGAATTGCTGCCATAATCCACAACACATAGGGTTGCTGTGGTTGAAGTTCAAAAGTAGGATCTTTCCATCCAGCACCTGCACTATCCATATCTTGGATTTGTGCATCAGTACCGAATTCTCCTTCGATTAATCCATTATCGCAATTCACTTGATAGGTAATGGTGCTAATTCGAACAGGACTACTTCCTGGCGCGAGTTGAGCGAAAAACATGTACGAAGTCGTATCAGGGAAGTCCGCGTTGTCGGCTGCACTCACAAATCCGCCATTGAGGACAAACTTGCCAGCGAGATTCTTCGCAGTATCTTCACCAGTTGTTTCAGCATTCTGTTGTAACTTCTCTGCTGTTTGAATAATGACTGCTGCTGCAACTGCTGCAACAAGAATGAGAGCGATGAACACAATCATTGCGCCAATACCAATGGCTGCAATATTATCTTCTCGGACATCGGGTGATTCAGTCTTCATACAACCACCGACCCTGCAGAAACATCAGATCCATAATTCAATTTTTCAAAGGTGTAACCACCTGCTCTTGATTGAATTAATAATGTATGGGCTTCATTTACCGCAGGTTCACAAGCACCGAACCCAGTAGCACCTGATGGAATTTTTAGGTCATAGGTCGTATGAGCCTCTAACAGTCCCGCTCCAACACCGACATCATTACCAACGAAACCAGCCAAACCAAAAGTGCCGAAGACAGATGTATCCTGGCATACGATTGAATAATCAATATCTAAAGGAGAAATATCTGCCGACCCTGGGGCTAATTCGAACGTAATATAAAGGACAGGTGCGTTAGCCTCCTCAATCACCATGACACTGAGGACCATGACTTTCGAAGAAAGCATATTGGTCGTTTCTGCGCCTGTGTTCTGAGCGTTTTGTTGCAACTTCTCAGCCGTTTGGATAATAACTGCTGCAGCAACTGCGGCAACCAGAATCAACGCGATGAAGACAATCATGGCACCAATACCAATCGCTGCGAGAGTATCGCTTTTTTCATTTGTATTTTCTTTCATAATTTCACCTTTTGTAACCTCCCATATATGGGGGGGAATAGGATTGAATTCAGGAAGTACCTCCTGATTTCATGTCGATTCGAAGTGGCATTCGAATAATGGCCACTTCGTCGGGAACAAGACGTTCCACGAAAGGAATCGTATCGGAAGTATATCCTGGTGGGAACCATGGAGAGAGAAGAACATCGGCAATCGGTTCCATTGAGCGATTCTGCGCCCGAATGGTAACGAAGACTTCACCGGTTCGAATTTCATAGCCCGTGGTGATCGCAAGTTTGCGTGAGAGTGGCACCTCATCTGCAGATTGGCGACGGTTCGTAGCCACATTAAATCGAACAGGGAGATTTCCCCCCGGTGCGATGGTAGGAAGGTCAACAGAAGACGGAGTCGATGTCCAACCTTCAGGAACTGGTGGAGCAAGACGCATTGGAGGCATAGCCACTGGGCCATCATTGATGATACGAACAACCAGTACTCCTTCATCTCCACCTGCAGGCCAGCGTGTTTCCAACCCCATCCAGAAATGACGGAAGAGGAACGGATTGAGTGTCGAAGTATTCCCTCCAATCAAATCATCAACAAGGAATTCAACTTCTCCAGCTGCACCGCCTACATCACCCATTTCAGCAGCACCAGTGGCGCTACGAAGTCGGAGTAGAATCGTTTCGATATCACGTTCACTTACTTTCTTTTCATTCAACAATCGATGCAGCATTGCAATGTTGCGTCGAAGGTGCAAGACGTCTTCTTCAAGTTCAATCAATGATGCTTCCGCATTTTTTACACTTGCCAAAGCACGTCGAAGATTATGTGAATGTAAAAATCTCCTTGCTTCTCCGATCTCAAGTTCCGTACCTGCGAGTGAATTGGTATCATCTTGGGCAACACCCATCACGAGAGTTTCGAGTTGCCGAGACATTTCGATTGCTTCTTCAGACATTTCTGCCAATGCATCGGGCTGTGAATCCGTCGAGGAATGGCCAGTAGCACCTGGTGGAAGCGGAGGTGGAATGTCGGATATGGCAATAGGGAGCGGAGGGGGCGTTTGCGATGAAGGTGGAGGAGGTGGATTCACCTCGTCCTCGAATTGAGGGAGTACATCGCTGTTCTTTTCTTCAGAGGTAGGATCAACTGAATTCAGATTAGACATCTTCATTCACCTCCTCGTTAGAAAAAAGACCTTCAGGCTTTGCTGGTCTTGAAGATTCGACATCACCGAATATTTCATCGAGATCTAATCCATCGGCCGCAAGTTCGTTAAAGAGACGAGCTGGGTCGCCTAGGTCTCTCTCAAGGCGTATAGATTTCACTTCAAGGTCTGTAAGACGGCCATACAAGGAGCCATACGTTTTATCTGCTCGCTTGATGAGAATCCAGACTCCTACGATGATAACGGTAACATATGCTACGAGACTAATCAGATTCGTTTGGTCGACTGGGATTCGAGGAGGGACCCCTAGGACAATTGCGAGCATACCGAGAACTGGTACAGCCAAAATCACACTGAGCTGGCGGCGGGTTTTACCCAATTCGTCAAAGTGGTCGGTATACAAGGTGGATACACCTTTACGTGCCCGTTGGTAATCTTCGTGAAGTAATCTGAATTCCTCAGTACTGCTCCAACTGACTCTCCAAATCCAAAGTGCAGAGAGACCAAGGACGACAAAGCCCCACCAGACTTCATTGAACAGATGGAAGGAAAAGCCGAGACCAAGAACTCCGGAATAAATTCCGAGTAAGCGGAAATTATCATTCTGTGCTGTGAGGCGGAAGAGGATCAAAGAGACGATGAAACATATGATACAGGCAATGAAACTGTTTGAAACACCTGGCGACCATGAGGATACTACAGATTTGAGGTCCTCTTGATCGTTCATTTCAACGTTGTTTACCATGTATGAAGCATTAATCGACGCAGTACATTTCACATCTGCTGATTGTGACCACCAATCCACCGTATCTCCTGTTACAGTCCACTTCAATGAGAATCTCTCTCCAGGATCAAACTCTTTGATCATGACTTGAGACAGACCATTCGCAACACTTCCTGCGAACAGACGAGGAGTGTTATCAATATCAGTTGATACAATCAAACCGTCGCACTCGAGATAAACCATCGTATCAAGCGCCTTTGCAGAACCAAGATTACGAACAAGCACCGTAATTGTGCTCTCTGCACCTTCAACGAATTCGCCGGAAGAAGTAATACTTACAATGGCCGGATCTGCAAAGACCGCCAACACGAGGGTGAAAGTCTCTTCAGTATATTGAGTGAAATTAGAGTTTTCCTCGGGGTGATACAACCGGAAAGTCAAGTCCCATCCATCACCTGGTAGCATATTACCTCTAGCAGGGATATCTGCTCTGAGAGTGAATGATGAAGGATTCCAAGGGGATTGGGATGGAAGGTCGTATCGCGACGTGGGGCCAAGTGAACTTGCACCGCATTCTTGCTCTAAATCCAAGATATGATCGACAGTTGTGCCATCTTGTCGTGTTTCGACAAGAGTGAAATTCCAAGAGTAATTCAATGGATTTTGCCCGAGAGCAGAGATATCTCTTAGCCGTTCTGCGTTGCATAATTCGACTTGATAGGCTACATCAGAACCATTGCCGATTGGAATATGAGTGTATTTCATATCAAGAGCTACTGGTCCATCATCGTCTTCAGGCGTAATCCCAATGTCCTCAGTAGCAAAGAAGCGTGACATCACTAACTGAGTGGTAAACTCTCCAGTTCCTTCAATAGTCGAATTGACTGGGAGTAAATACAATGTAAGGTCAGCCGTTAATGTCAAAAGAGGATTAGCAACTGTTCCAAGAGCAGTAAATGTGTGGACTGTCGGGACATTTCGTTCAAGGAAAATCTGCGAAGTTTCGGTCAACATTTCCCAATCTGATGATAAGTTCGAAAGGCCGGGCCGGGTAATAGCATATTGTGCATACACAGTAACATCTTGGTTCCCTGTATTCGTAAGTGTCACTTCCCATGTACGATCAGCTTCGGGACGGAATTTCATTTCCGAAGGCCAATCATTTGACTCGACGATGAACAGTGGTTGAACTAACAATTCAACTCGCTTGGCACCATCATATGGCGCTCCAGAAGACAAATTGTTAACTGTAATTGTGAGATCATACGAATCTCCCTTCGTCAAGGAGGTGAGCCCTCCAATACTTGGAACATAGACGATGACTTGGTCAGCAAAAGATTCGCCAATACCAATCGTTTGTGTTATTGAAACTTGGTTCCCAACTGCAGCATTCCCACCAACGGAAAGTGTCATGTTATCAACCGTGAAATCAATGGTCACTGTCTCAATTGAATTTCCATTGTTCAGGATTTCAAAGTCAACTTGCTCTTGCATCCCAGGTGTCACGGACATTTGAGAAGGTGCGGTGATACTGAAACTGTGCAGCGTGGAGATATTTGCAACGATGTTGGAAGAGAGCATGATTTGGCCATTATTCGCAGAAACAAGAACGGTGGCCATATAAAAACCATCGGCATTCGCACCGGAATTCGCCGTCATTTTAACTCGAATCGCCTCTTCATACCCTGCCGCGATAAATATTTTGGAATTGCTCGGTGATTCAATTTCAAAGTCGACGGCTCCAGCCAATGACGTATCAAGTGCGATGGTGAAGTCTGCAGGGGCATTTCCAGTATTTCGGATGTAGATGGAAGTGAATGTTTCTTCTGATATATCCATATGTTCTGTTTGATTTGTAGGGGAGAGTGTGGCGTTGAAAATTTGGCCAACAATCACATTGAACACAAATTCATCACCGATGAGTTGACCAGAGATTGGGTCTTCAACACGGACTGTAATGGGTTGAGATAATCCAGCAGGCGCCAATGGATCTGTCCTTACATTGAAGGTGACTCTTTGAGTGTGCGTGATGTTGCCATTGGGGATGCCTGAATCAATTGTTCCATCAGCGATATCGGCTGTGAGGTTACTGATTATTGAATCAGCGTCACTGAAGTTTGCAGTCCAGTTTTCAGGAAGGTTGTTGACAACTCGAAGGCGATAAGATCCCGCATCGTTACCGAGATTAGCGAAATTCATAGGAATGGCGTTATCCACGCCGACTGGAATATCGTATGGCCCGGATTCAGTGAATTCACCTCTGATGACTGAGGGGATGATTAATTGATATTGATGAGTACTCACAACTGTGACTAGACCAGCTGCAACAAGGGTAGCGCTGGGGATCGGAGTAACTGTGACAATCGAAGTAAAGGTGCCTGCAAGCGGGTACTGGCCAGATTGTGGCCCCGCTATATTGAGTGTAGTGGTTACACTCGAACCTGGGGTCAATCCCGAGTAGAGTGGATTTGAAATCGACACATCCCAACGAGATGCCTCACTGAAACCACCAGAACTGCTGGCAGTGAAACTCTTGGCCACGGTGATAGTAGCGTTGAGTTCTTCGTCGATAAGTGCGTTCGGAAGGTTGTGAACGACACGGAGGTTAAGTTCTGCGTGTTTTGAATAGACTGTGCCGGTCATTGTCGCATCAAGCTCTTCAGCCGTCAACGTATAGGGTTCTGTGCTAAGTCCAGAGTCAACGGTGATACTCGGTGAAACTCTGAGTGGTGCTTCATCGATATACGGGATGCCGCCGCCAATCGGTTGCGATTGAACCCAAACATCGATCTGTTCAAACGCCATGTTATGCTCACTGAGTACAATTGGGTTTTGCATAACCGGGGATACGATAAACACTTGAACAATACTCGAGGACCCTGAGGCGATGACGGGTGTAATCGAGGGGTTAACTTCGACGGACCAGTTCAACGCATTGACTGAAAGGCCAGTTGAGAGGGAGAATGCTGTTGCTACACTCCCTGTGTTCTCGACAACTGCCGAAAATGTGGCACTTTGGCCTGGAATGATTGGCTTAGGAGTTGCACCTTGGTTCAAGGTGACTGAACCATTGAAGAAATCTCCGACCATAACTCTTCCACTCGCTACAATTTGATAATTTGTAGGGGAATTAACAGACGTAAAGGTGAGTGTGATTTTGTTGGTATCCGAGCGTTCAGCATCTGCAGGGACATTGACTTCCACTGTCACGAGGCGGACTGAATCAGGACTGAGAGTAGGGCCGAAATCTGGTGCGAACCCTGTTGTCCAAGCGGGGGTGGCGGTTTCTGTCATTGAAATGGTAAACAAGTCTGTACTCACACCATCGTTTCTAACGATGAATGTCAGGAGTGTTGATTCACCGGGTTCGGCAATCAAAGTAGATGGTTCAAGGACAACTGCATTATAATCTGAGAATTTAACCCAGGTTTCATTCACTGGAGCGACCTCACTCCATGCAGTACCGCTAAAAGTGACGGTTGCTGAAAGGTTCCACACGCCGGTCAAACCAGATGCGTCAAGACTAATGCTGAGAACGCCTGAATCTTGCACAGTCAACGCTGAAGCAGGGTATGATCCCGGTTCAAGTGTCAATGTATTGGAAAGAAGAGTTTGAGTCGTAGCGGGTGTTAAATTATCACGCAGTACAATGGTCATTTGAGCGGAAATAGTTTTGACACCAGAATTTGTAACGGTCACATTGAGTAAATGGACTGCGTTGGCCAATGTCATCTGAGAATTAACCAGAGAGGTTGCGGGGAATGTATTTCCGAGAACTTCACCGTAATGTTTGTTTTCGACCGAAAATGCGAGTCCGAGCGGTTGGATATTATTCAGTTGAAGATTACTGGGTTCATTCGAGGATACAATTTTGACCCGCAGTTCTTGCCCAGCACCTGTTGTAGCATTCCATGAAAAGGATACGGAGGTGAAGTCAGTGGTCCCGCCGCTACCGGTGTGCGAGCCCATAGAAACGGTCGAAACGTCAGAAAAACCGAGGATAGATGAGCCCTTGTGTTGGAGAACCAACCAAAATTCCCCGGAACCAGTGCCCATGGCAGAAACGTCGGCGGAAATCGTATGCCCACCTGGTGCGAGGTACAAGTTGTTGGTAATCGTAGAAGAGCCTGAATTGCCCAGCTGTAGAGGGTTTCGGAAGAAAAAGTCGAGTTGCGTGTTACGGCCACTGGCCGTAGATTCATCGTCACTATCAGCGCCAACAACCGGCAAGAAAGATGGGACGATAAAAAGTAAAATTAGGAGCGTTGCCAAAGTGGACTGATTGAATTGAATTTTAAGCAGATGACTCACCTCCAGGGGTGTCGAAACGGGCGATAGTGACTTTCTTTCCTTGGCTGCGCCATTGGAGGAGGAGTTGATCAAGTAGGCGTTCATGCTCCGGTTCAGAGATGCCAAGGCGTCGGCGCTCTTCCCAAAGTAGCATTTGTTCTGTTCGAGTCAAAAGTGCGTCGCGGAGGTATAATTCCAGTGTTCGCCGATAAGCATCTCGGTCTGAGATGGCGTAAACGATCGCATCACCAGGCAGTTGGTCGGCCCGGTTTTGAATGATGTTGCCAAGCATGAGTGCTTCATCATACGAGAGGTTGCGCTTATCCATCTCACTTTGAATTGTACTGGCAATGGTTTGCAGATCTATTTTAGAATTCGCGCGTTGGATTTGCTTTGAGTAGCGTCGACATCGTCGAGACATACGCGTAGCCACCATAAACCAACTTAGCACACACCGGTTATTGAAAGAATCGGTCGCCCATCACCTATCCACCCGTTTTGCAAGTAGGTGAACCCATGATGCATAAATGATAGACTCGGCGACTGTGAAGCGTTAAATTACTCGCCAAACTACCTTGATTCGGCCAAAATGATGGAAATGCAATGCTTCATGTCCCTTGGGCAAGTGCGAGCACCATGAACGAGGCAAGAACACATGAAGTTGGTCAAAGCGCCCCACTCTTCAATTGTGAAGATTCAAGCGGCATTGCACATGATTTAGAAACGTATGCCAAGGCGGGCAAATCGGTCATATTGTATTTTTATCCGCGTGATTCGACACCCGGATGTACGACTCAAGCGTGTGACTTCCGAGATAACATGGCCCGATTAACATCGGAAGACTATATTGTCCTGGGAGTGTCGAAGGATTCCGAAGGATCTCATGAAAAGTTCATCACAAAAAAAGAACTCAATTTCCCACTCCTCATGGATCAAGAGGGTGAACTGCACGAAGCATATGGCACTTGGCGCCTCAAGAAAAATTATGGAAGAGAATACATGGGCTGTGCACGTTCTACGTTCGTCATTGCACCCGATGGGACGTTTACTTGGCTCCGCTATAATGTAAAGGCCAAAGGACACGTAGGAATGCTTCTTCGTGAACTCGGCTTAAACGAATGAGGGATCAAATGCAAAACGATGGTTCATCAAGCGGCCAGAGACTCGAACTCGAAAGAGGGAGTATTGCATGGACACCTTGCCATATTGGCAGAGGCACACGGATTGGAGAAAACTGTTCCATCGGCGCATTAGTTCATGTTGGTCGAGAAGTGGTTCTTGGCGATGAATGCCGAATTCAAGGCGGCGCTTACCTTGCTGATGGCTGTGTACTTGGCGACAGAGTATTTCTCGGCCCGAACAGCACACTGCTCAATGACAAATACCCTCCATCAGGAAACCCTCTACAATGGCAACCGGCACACATTCATGACGGTGCTGTAATCGGGGGCGGTGCAACAATTATTGCAGGGTGCTCGGTAGGCCAGAATGCCGTTCTTGGCGCAGGTTCAACACTTACTCGCAACATCCCTGACAACGAAGTGTGGGCAGGGAATCCTGCCGTTTTTTTGATGATGCGAAATACATATGATGAAAAGCAACTCCAACTCAAAAGAGAATCATCAACCAGTGAAGAGAGGTGAAAGTGTGGATCGAAAAGAAATTGTACTCGACTATCTCCAACGATGCAACACCTATGCTGAGGACTCGATTGCTCGGAAAACTGAACGCGGAGAAAAAGAGCAAACTGAATCATGGAAATCATATGTTCAATTCAATGAACATGCGATTGAAGAAATAAAAAATGGCACCCTTGACCACTGGTTTACACCTCTCCCAACCAAGAATATGGAAGGTGCCAAACGCATTGCTGTGGACGAACTTGAACATGCACAACGTGCTGGTTGGTTATCTGGCCTTTTATCGCCACGCCCATTGGTCATCGCATCAACTCAAGACGCACATGGGAACAAGAATCTAGCACCCTATACATCAGTCATGGCCGTTTCAACTGGACCACCTCTCCTGATTGCATCATTCAGTTGTAACCGTGAAGGAAGATACCGAGATACGCTTCACAACCTTCGGTCAACGAAAAGAGCCATTCTTCACTTCATGCCGAGTTCTCATTCAATTGTTGAGGCAATTGATGAAACAGCTCGCCCTTTACCTGAAGGAGAAAGCGAATGGAACCTCGCAGGATTCACCCCCCACGCTCTTGACCCCTTGCTCATCAATGAGGCAGTTGCAGCACTTGAGGTTGAATTCCTTGAAGACCGGCCACTCCCTGATGCAGTTGCACGTCTCGCAGTATTGAAGGTCACGGGATTATGGACAACAGAAGAGAAATTGCCTGCACATGGATTGGATATCCTGTGCCAGCATGGACACGACCGACTCACACCAGCACCCGATTCATGGGGCAAGAATGTGTTCAAACATTACGGTTCGAAAAAAGATTCAGCGTAAACTTGTCCACATTCGAAGAAGACCTTGTTGTAAAGTCGTTATCGATTTCCAGCCAACGAATAATTCAGCTTGACTGCAATCTGGTAGGCGGCGTAGAACATCGCCGTGGTACCCATCTACAACCTCGACCTCCGGCAATTCATTCTCCCATGAGGCATCGCTTGAAACAATCGAAAAAATGGTTTCTTGCAAAGTTCGAATCGTTATTTCCTCAGTTGCTCCGATGTTCAAAGCGCAACCTGAAAGGGATTCTCCGTTGAGACTGTTTTCTTGAAGCCCTGCAAGGATGAAACCCTCAACGATATCATCGATCCAGGTGAAAGACCGAGTTTGAAGGCCACCGTTATGCAATTGAATCGGTTCTTTCGAAAGTATTGCCTGGAAAAACATCGCCACCACTTGACCATATTCATCGCCCAAAAGTCGTGGACCATAAGCATTGAAAGGCCTTACAATTCGGACATCAAGCCCGTCACGTGCTGCGTGTTGACATGCTACTTCATCGAGGTATTTGCTAGCACCATAGGAATGGCGTTGGTGTAGTGAAGGATCGGTAAAGGACATGTCATTGCCGTTTTGAATCGGTTGTTGTAAAGCCTCACCAAAGGCTTCTGGAGATGAGGCGAGGACATATCGCGCATTGTGAGCCATTGCTAATTCTAATGTTCGAAGCGTCCCATTGATGTTGACATCAATGACAGAGTGAGCTGCTTCGTGAAACCACTTGGTACCATTCACTGCCGCAAGATGGAAGATGAGTTCAACACCACCTAAGTGTTCAATCGCATCGTCTAAACGGTCGATATCACGTACATCGCCCTGCATGAATTGAAAGTGAGGATGGTCTTGTACAGCAGAAAGGTTTGACTCACTGCCTCGAAAGAGCGAATCATACGCCAAGACCGAGTGACCTTCTGCAACCAAACGTTCGCATAATGATGAACCGATGAATCCGGCGCCACCGGTAACAAGAATCTTCAGCGCACTCATTCGAACACCTCATTGAACGCGTTCAAGAACGGTAAGAGTGACGACTCCACTTTCAGATTTGAGTTCAATAAGGTCACCATCGTTAATCGCCATGCACGGGTCTTGGTCAAAACCATGACCATACGGCAATCCAAGCAAAGAGCAAGCGGGTAAAGTAAGTGGACAAACATCACGGTTTACAATGGCTATCGGGCCTTTTCCGGTGTACAATAAGCCCATCAAAACAAAAGGAGCCACCGTCGAACCTGAACCTTTTGGATAGATGAGAATAGTATTTTCAACAGCCCTTCCATCCAGTGGATGACCTGTTTCTTCGACGACACCGGTATCTCGGTTCACATACCCGAGATAAGTAATCGGGACATCGGTAACCATTGCTGGACCAGTGAGGCAATAATCTGCTTGGCTCTCTAATGGAGCACCTGTTAAAACAACATTATTTTCTGTTTGAGGGGTTTTCGAACTGGCATGTTGAGGTTGTGCTTTCTGATTCAAAAGTGGGCGTGGACCTGCCGACAACGTAGGGTCAAATGCATGTGCAATGCATCCTTCAATGGGCATTACACTCGTTGGAAGCCGATTCAAACCACTGGTGAGGTAATGTTCAGCCTTGAGCGAGTTGGTCAACAAATGATTGTAATGCGTACGATTGTAAGGTGTAACTTCCGGACAGGTATCTTGTAGAATGACGGCACCTGCACTTTCAAGCAGTTCAATACTGCCATCAGCTAATGCGAGTTCGTAATTTTCGCCACTGGTGAACACCCAAAGTCGTTGGTCTGGAATTTTATCACCCATCTCGGCATGAGATCGGACTGCTGCTGCAGTAATCCTAATTTCTTCAAGACTCGCTTGTGGACAACCAATCACGACCAAATCAACTTGCCCCATCGGTGCTAAATCATCATATCGTGCCTGTAAATCAGCAGCAGTGAACACTAATTCACCTTGCCAGCCAGTCTTTGGTGCAATCCATTCACCGTCTTTGTCACGTGCTAAAGGTGGGTCTGCTGAGAGACCTTCTGCCCAAAGCATTGGTGTGCCATAATTTGCTGCTGCTGCTGTGAGCGCCTTTTTTCGAGCAAAACTCGCTCGAGAAGGGAGTCCTTGGATAAACGGCATAGGCCCCCAAGGCACGTCCCATCCAGGAAGGACTTGCTTTCCGATCCAATCACCAAGTATTGACCAATCAGAAAGTGTATGAAGTTCACATTCTACCTTCACATGGATATTCGGTTGACGGTTTTGTTCGAGATGAAGCCCCCACCGAGGAGCAAAACCTGTGAGTGCTGTGGCAAGTGCAGAAAGACCTGATTCACGATTGGTAATCAACGAAGTCCATGTGTTCGAAAAGCATACTGCATTGGATTCAGCCCACGATGCGATTCCACTTTCGTCATCGACTCCACGGTCGTAAGGTGTGCAGGAAAGAGTGGCTTGAATCCCGAGTTCCGAATACGCTTCGACAATTTCAAATTGTTGTTCCAAAAAGTCAGGCCAATCGATGTTCATCTCTTTCATTTTCTCTTTATCGCAACCTGCAGAATTCAAAGTAGTCGGAATCGAAACTTTGCCATCACCTGAACTGGAAAGGTCAGACAAAAACCGACGTAAGCCGTGGCCACCAGTGATGACTGAAACACCAGACACGTGAGCATGGTCGACATTGACAAAGCCTTCAGCATCAGCTGTAACCGCTAAGTCAACAACCAAACGGGCTGCTTTTTGTCGAGTTGGACCTTCTTCACCAGCTAATTGTGCAGAAAGACGTTCTGGCATGTCCATGTATCTCTGCAGGAAAAGGACGCCTTTGAACTCACCCCCTTCAAAAAAAGACTTCAGAACATAGAAAACCACTCAATTATGGCTGAACCGAAGGTTTTGATACCCTTGACTGTTTTTAGTCAATTCATGTCAACCCCCCCAACAATGGATGTCGGCGCTACTATTGCAGGAGAACCTGTACGCAATCAAAGCCACAAGAATGTGCCACCACTCAACGCGAGACAACAGCCAAAGCCGAATTCAAAACCTCTGGTAAAATCCAAGAGAAAGTTCATGTTCACTTTTATCCAGACTTCACTCTTGGTACTCGCCCTTCTCTTTTCGACCTATTCAATGGTTCAGCTTGATTCACTTCCTTCGCAAGGCAGTAAGGGTAGCGATGCTCATGAAATGCTGGTTCGAACCGAAGGACGGGTTGCAGATTCGATCTGTACTGAAGGCGGAGCTGAAATTTATATCGGCAATGATCTCAATTCAAACGGTTATCTCGATGAAGATGAAGTCACTTCTTCGACAAAGGTCTGCCATGGAAAAGAAGGACTTTCGGGACCTCAAGGCAATCCAGGAACCACATTACAACCAGATTTGAGCCGAATCGAAATTGAAGAGTTGGGGATAGGTAGTATCACTTGTCCTACGGGAGGTCTGCTGATTCACAGTGGACTTGACACAGATGGTGATGGACAACTCGGTCAAGATGAAAGAGAATCCAGTGAGGCATTGTGTGATGGCTTAGTCGGAAGCAATGGCAACAATGGACAATCGGGTATAAACGGTGTTCAAGGTGATGCGGGAAGTCAAGGAGCACCTGCTTTGGTCGAACAACGACAACCGTCTCCTGCCGTGTGTCCTTCTGGCCTCATACTTCGATTTGGAGTCGATGATGGAGTTGGAGAAGGTGTGGCATTTGATGAACAATTACACGATGATGAGGTGCGAAGCAGCATCCAAATCTGCAGCACACCTCTTCTCTCTGGCCCAATTTCTGATTTTGCAAATGGCATCGCTGACGGTGTATCTCCAACTTGCGATGCAATGGCATGGATGGTTGAGCAACAACGTCTTTTGACCGCTGGTGTCAATGGAGTTGATGGATGTGAACTTTGGGTCAGTGAAGGATTTGAATCTTCAACCCAGTTCTTGCTCGACATCAATCCGAATGGTGATGCCTTACCTGGACAATACATTGGACTGAATTCAGTTCAAACGGCATACGGTGAACGGGTGTTCTTCGATGCTGATGATGGTGTCAATGGTCGCGAATTATGGGTCAGTGATGCAACAGTAACCGGTACCAAAAGGGTTGCAGCCAACGGAGATTCGATACCGCTCAGTAGTTCGACGAAAGTGGTCAAATGGGGTCAAGGCATAGTGTTTAATGGCGCCAATGATGCTTTGATTTGGAGCAACGGAGTGATCACCACTCCTGTCTTTTCATATCCCTCCTTTTCACCGACCCAACAACAGAACCTCGATACGCTCTCACTTGGAATGGCAACGTTTGCAACCGAAATGCTGCATGCGAACGCCACCCACTTATGGTTCTCAGCCAAAGCAGGAAATGACATCGAACCCTATTTGCTTACTTTGGATGCTGAATTACAAAGTTGGGACCTTAACCCAACAGGTGCAAGTCGCCCAAATGCACCACTGTTGATTGAAGATGGTTTGGTAGCAGTTGCGGAAGCACAAAATGGTCGACAATTAGTCCGGCTCTCCAATGATGGAAACATCAGTTGGCTCACCACTTTACAGCACCAAGGAACTGGAAACCCAACGACTCGTGTTGGAGAGTATCTCGGCATTCACCAACTTGGAAATCTCCTCGTGTTTGATGCCTTAACTTCAGGAGTCGACCCCCAAGTATGGTCACACAACCTCTCTTCTGGTCAAACCCAGATTTTGTCAACAACCATTGTTGCACCAGGTGATTGGGCAGGTGGCCTTGTTCATCAACAGCGAATTTGGTTCGATTGCGTCGCCCCGAACGTGGCTCATGAGATCTGTTCATCCGATGGAACGGTAAGCGGTACCCGAGTTGAAACCGATTTACGAGCAGGGATGGCCAGTTCGAATATTCTCGAATTTGCATCACATGGAGAGCATTTATTCTTCCTTGGTTCAGGTCAAATCGATGGAATAGAGACTGGTTCTACCCTATGG
Source organism: uncultured Candidatus Poseidoniales archaeon (assembly GCA_905182725.1). GTDB lineage: Archaea > Thermoplasmatota > Poseidoniia > Poseidoniales > Poseidoniaceae > MGIIa-L1. Next base: position 7,680 of record CAJJCQ010000032.1, on the reverse strand, counting down.
CATGTACAAAAGAATGGCACGCCTACCTTAGCTTACGACCCGTGGCCAGGAGTGAATAACAATTCAGCTTCGGGTACATACGGCGAACTTTTGCTTACTGAACATCATTTGTTCTTCATCTCACACGATGGGATTCGTGGTCATGAAATTCATGCATGGAGCCACGGTGAACGAACAGGTGATTGGCTCATCTGGTCGTAATTATCGCAAATGGATACAATGAGGACAGGAGACTTCGATGACATACTCTGGTGACTGTTGCTCTTCAACGGTCACGGGCTGGCGGCAAGCAAAGCATTGCACCACTTCGGTCTGTTCAAGTTCTGAACTGAGGGCAACGCGATGGTCGAATACAAAGCAATCACCATCCCAATGGTCTCCACCTACTTCTTCGAAATAACCGAGGATTCCACCTCTGAGCTGTTTTACATTGGAAAACCCTGCATCCATCATGACGACACTGGCTTTCTCACATCGAATTCCACCGGTGCAAAACATCACGACAGGAGTATCTTTCATTGATTCAGGAAGGGATTCGACAGCTTTCGGGAAAGCACGAAATGATTTGATGTTCAAATCAAGGGCGTTGTCAAAAGTGCCTAATCGGATTTCATAATCGTTCCGGGTATCGATGATGGCGACTTCTCGTCCTTCATCCATCCACTGCTTGAATTCCGTTGGCGTGATTTCTTCTCCGGTGCGCTCTGCAGGCTTAACATGGTCAAGACCCAAGGAAATGATTTCTTTTTTGAGACGGACATTCATTCGATTGAAGGGTTGATATTCAGTGTGGGAGTATTTGAGACGCATTTGAGAAAAACGAGAATCTTCTTCCAAAAACTCGAGATATTGATCAACAGAAGATTGGGTACCAGCCAAAAAGAAATTGATTCCTTCAAATGAAAGTAAAATTGTTCCTTTCAGTCCTGCTTTTTTACAGATTGCACGGAAAGGTTCTCGCAAAGCATCACGGTCAGGAAGGTCAACAAAACGGTATCCTGCAATATTGGCAACCATTCCCTCCATGTCCTTCGGATTGAGAAGGCCTTTTTGATTCATTCCAAGCATCAACGACGCCAATCATGGCGTGAAGCAAGTGGGCGGCGCCATCCTTGGCCAAAGGCTCGAGAGGAAACACGAGGTGCAGGAGACATCTGCCAACGCTTGTGCTCACTTCGTTCTAAACGAGTCAGAACTTCAACCACTGTGCCGTGCTCAAATCCTTTTTCAGCGATGGCTTGAGCATCCAATCCTTCTTCGATGTGCGAATGCAGAATCTCATCAAGCACATGGTATGGAGGGAGTGAGTCTTCGTCTTTTTGGTCAGGAGCAAGTTCTGCAGAAGGGGGTTTGGTTCGAGTGGATTGATTCACTGGGGCAACACGGCCATTGTGCTCAGCACGTGAGTTGAAAATATCTGCAATTCCATAGACTTGCATCTTGTAAAGGTCACCGAGGGGAGCGTATCCACCTGCCATGTCTCCATACAGGGTGCAATAGCCTTGAGCCAATTCAGATTTGTTTCCTGTTGCAATCGCCATACGACCTTGTGCATTGGCGTGAGCCATAACAAGAAGTCCCCGCAAACGTGCTTGAAGGTTCTCTGATGCCACCGGGTGGCCGTTTGTGAGAACATCTCCAATCGATTCTTCAACAGAAGTATGGAATGAATCAATCGGAATGGTGTCAAAGGAAATCCCAAGTGTTTCAGCAGTAAAGCGGGCGTCATCAATTGAATGTTGTGAAGAATGGCGACTTGGCATTGCTAACCCTAGAACGTTTTCCGGGCCAACTGCAGCAGCAGCCACACATGCAGCAACTGCAGAATCAATGCCTCCGGAGAGTCCCAAGACAATGGATGAGATACCGGATTTACGACAATAATCCGAAAGACCAGTCACAACAGCGTCTGTAAGGTCTTCGAGTAATTCTTTATCGTATTCATGGCCTTTTTCTTCAGATGAAAGGTGACGGATTTGGTCGCTGCCGATGCAGAGAGCATCAGGGGATTCCGAGGCGACCCATGTGCAATTGCTGGCATCGTCAATATCGACTACAAGAACCCCTTCTTGCCATGCTGGAGCAACCACGACACGACCATCGGGCCATGCGACTAAGGAGTTACCATCGAATAACAAATCATCGTTACCACCGACTTGGTTCGCCAACAAGAAGGGATGGCCAAGAACCTGTGCAGCAGTCCGACAAACATGGATTCTTGAACTTAGTTTATCTGCATGGTATGGAGAGGCGGAAAGATTCACAGTTGCGTCCAATTGAACGCCTTGACGACCCCATTCTGCTAAATGTTCAATCGGATCTGCTGAATAAGCAGAGGGGGTCAAACCTGCAGCTTGCCAAGCATCTTCACAAACGGTGACTCCAAGGTCAAGTTGAGCGATGGTTCGAGCAATTCCGGACCGATTATCGGGATGGAAATAACGAGCTTCATCAAAGACATCGTAGGTTGGAAGAAGTTGCTTTCGGGCGACAACCTGCGAATTGGCGTTACTCGACAAGACATCATTCGAACCTGCCCGAACAACCCCGTTACCGGGTAATTGGCGACTCGATTGAGCCTCGATTGGAGAACCAACGAGGACTGGAATTGGAACCTTGAGGGAACTTGCTGTTTGTTGTGCAAGTCGAATGAATTCATCTTGGAGAAGGAGGTCACGAGGCGGATATCCCGAAATTGCTAATTCTGTAGTCACACCAACGCTAGCACCGTTTTGTGCTGCCAAATGCGAAAGATGCTCAAGACGCTGTGCGTTACCAGCCAAATCCCCAACGGTGGGATCTATTTGCAAAAGACCAATCATTCGACCCATTGTATCACTCCAATGCATCACTTGTGTTGGACGATTTCGCCTTCAGTATTCTTGTACCACCATTCGTTGGTAACTTTGTCGTGATACCACCAGTAGCCATCGGAACCCATCACCCAATCAGTTTCTTCAACGGAAACTGCTTCGGTTGTATCGACTGCAGCAACTGACGCTACAGCAAGAGAAGAAGATGCGTCTGGTGAATCATTTTCGCCATCATCTTCTTCCTCTTCTTCACCCTCATCATCTTCGAATTCAGAGGAATATTCATCCCAATCGTATTCTAATTTCGAACCACGATTCAAAGTCATGCGCCTTGCCCAAACCAATCCGGTAAGAACAATTGAAAGGAAAAGAACAGCGGCGAACGTACCCAATACTGGACTCACTCCACCAAACACCTTCTCCGAAAAGGATTCTTCGCGCTGTGGTCGAACATCAATCGATGGTCCAATCGAAGTTGAGCCGCTTTCCAATTGAACTTCGACCCATTGCAGACCTGATTCCGAAGGATTCCAATCTGTGGAGACGGGTATTCCACCGCCTTCAGGAACTTCAATAGTCATGCGTCGAAGCATTGAACGAGTCCCATCTACCAGAACTTCTGTAAAGACCACTTCAACAGAACCGTTGAGTGTGCCTGTGTTTTCAACATAGGCAGTCACAATCGAGGTTTGACCGATTTCAACTAACAAACGAGAATAGCTGATTGACGAACTCTGCAAGGAATATTCAGGTTTGAGCCATACCATGTCCCAAACACCAACAGGGTTTCCAGCAGGAGAACCTCCAAGACCGAGAACTTCATTGTCAGCGAGATCTCTTCCGATGACGATAACATGAACCGACAGACGGTTTTCAAGCATCACTGGTGTAATCTCGCTCAAATCAATCGAACTTACGACTTCTAATCGCAATCCCGAAATATCTGAGCCGATCAAGGAAAGGGGTTCAACTCCATTACGCAAACGATCTCCTGTTGCCTTTTCTTCAACCCACCAGACCAATTCCAGCGAATCAACATCGAGGCCACCTGCTTCTGAAAGAAGAATACGAACTTCATGTGATTCGGGTTCAAGAATAGAGGCGGGTCGAGGATTCGAAACTTCAACGGGTTCAGGGCCGGTTCCATCAACAATAATCCAACGGACTGATGTTTCTTGATCTGTTGCATCAATACCTTGTCCTTGGAGGCATCCAACGCTCCAAGTCATTGGTATGGTCATGGTTGCAGATGGTGCTTGTAAAGCGAGAGACCAAATCCCTTCAAGAGAACTGGCTGAAGTCGTTGAGCCTGCAAATAACACATCAATTTGACAATCGAATTGAGGAATCAGTCCTGTTTCTGAAAAGACGATGCTTCCGGAAACTTCCAACGGACTGTTCGGTGCTAATCGTGCACCGTCACCAAGTAAAGTTCCTTGTGAGAGAATTAGCGCCACACTGTCTTCAGGAATCTCCATTGCTGCAGAGAAGCGCCAACGGTGTTCAGGGAAGGTGTGGAAGACTTCTTGACCGGCTCGATCGATAACTCGAATTCCTGGCTCTCTTCGGGTTTCACCTAAATCAGGAGTTGTCCATGCCAATTCGATTTCGACATGAAGCGTCATGTCTTGTTCATAGGGGTCAGCAGGACCGTTCGCTCCACGCATTTCACATTCTTCAATCAAAACATGAGGGCTGGTCGTGGTACAATTGCCAGTCGTGAAGTCCCAGAGAATTGGGAGTGGGTCGCTGCCCTGGTTCGATGCCAATTCAACGACAACGGTCGAGAAGTCGGAACCGCCGTTCGGTTCAGAGATATCAACATCGAATACATAGGAAGTTTCAGGATGGAGCCAAGGTTTCTTACCCCCTTCAAAAGAAAAGGCATTGGAAGCAACGGTTGGAGGTCCATCGATCGCCAATTGATACATGAACAAGTGTTCTCCGGAAAGATTTGAGCCGCCATTCTCCAACGGGTGGCCGGCATTATCAGAGCCTGCGAGGTAGACTGAAACCTTCTGCCCAATGCTTCCACCGGTATCATCCATCATCAAGGTGTATTGACCGATAAGTGAAGAAAGGTCATTCGGAATATACAAACCAAGAGGATGGTATTCATTTTCGTCTGGCCAGTTGTCAAAGTTGTCATCATCGATCCATTCTCTCCAGACCATGGCATGGATATTTTGAGGTAAAATTGGCTGATCTGAGATTTGAATTTGAATCGTTTGTGTTGTTGAAGGGATTCGATGGTCATAACGGTCCATGTTTGTTTCGAGAACTTGTGGTGTAATCGAATCGATGTGGAATGTTCGAGTGAACACCGCGGCAGACGTCGTACCGGAACCATTGATTGGTTTCACTTCGAAATGCCAAACTACGGCTCCGAAAGTGAAAGGAAGAGTATCAGTAAGAGTCCACATGTTACCATCGAGCATGGTCGTATTCGCAACAAGGACGTCGCCACGATAAAATTCAACCATTGCATCACCATCAGCAAATGCATCAATTGTGTTCATGCCTTCAAAGCCAATTTGAACTCCGATTTGGATGGTCGAGCCTGCTTTCAGATAGTAGTCAGTTGGTTCAAGTTCAGTATTGAATGAGTTTGTGAAGATAACTTGCTTGATTTCCAAATCGTTTTCGAAACCTTGAGAGCCTGTTCCACCCCAAGTATGTAAGGCTGGAATTGAGAAAACTCCGTTCGCGAGTAGTAATCGTGATGAGACTTGAATGGTATCTGAATCTTCCCAAGAAGGTTCTATTCTAAAAGTAACGTTCATAGTAACCGAAGTACCACTCACAATGCTGGTCACTGCAGCCGTAGGGTGTAATTCGACAAGTGCTGAATCTCCGGTACCAATTGGAGAGCCACCATTGAGAGGCAGCAACCATGTTGCAGAATGTTCACCTCCAATCACATCAAGACGTGCAGATGAGGCTGATGATGAAAACACACTGAAGGTCGTTTCCATCGTTTGCCAGCGTTGGCTTGGCGTTAAAATTGTTGCATCGGTATGCATGTTTGCATTGATCAATTGAACACTGGAGGAAGTATTCAATCCCTCTATTGAAAGGTGCAATCCACCCGCTGTTTCTGAAGTCAGTTGTAAGGGGATGTTGTGTATTCCACCGGTTGCTGGCAAACCGTAACGAGCTCCATTCATCTCCATTACGAAGGATGAATCAACAAGTGCAGTTACACTGTGTGATGCCTCATAAGGTATGCCAAGACCCGCTAAAGTCACATTACCAGAACCAAATACTTCGAACTCCAATTCAGTGAAATAGGTTCCAAGCGCACTTACCAATGAGGTTGCTCCAGCCATTGCAGCATTCAAATCAGTGAGTTGGGTTTGGTCGAGAACGAAATAATTTGAACCGCCCTGAAGCGTCCAATTTGCAACAGTTTGGCCATTATGAACGAGTGCGACCGATGCCAATTCTCCATTTGACGATAACGCACTGAAACAAAAACTGCTGAGGCTGGTGGCCGGAACCCAAGCCTTCACTGTAGAACCCCCACCAATACCAGGGTTGGCAGCAATCGAAGTTTGACCGTTTTCAAAACGGTCTTGCCAGCCCCAAGAACCGACACGGGCATCGCTTCCGCCCCATTCGAAAATACCATCTCGAGCGAAATCAATTGCGGGGCCCGTTGGTTGTATTCCACCGAAAGCACCTGTTTCAAAATCAAAGACTTCCCAGACATTAGTGGTGTTGTTTGAGGCAGCAATAAATTGAATTTGATAGGATCCTACCGAACCTTCATTTCCAACTAAACTCATCGAGTAAGGGAGTGTGATATTGGTCCAGTTGCCTGTAGGCGAGGTTCGAATTTGAGTTTGAATGAAGTCTGATGTTGCATCAACATGTATCTCCGCAAGCGCTGCAGAAGCAGAGAACCATGGAGAAGTAATCGAATCATTGAACATTCCATACAATGAAGTCGATATTGCATCAAAGAGGGGTGAGCCCTTTGCAGTCCAGCCATGAAGCATTGGATTATTGCTAAACGATAAAGCATAATTCCCATCACCACTGATTGAATAAATACTTGGCATTTGACCATTTGGAGAGGGTTCTAAATACAGATTCAAACGGATCGATGTGACGGCTTGCCAGTCCAAAGCATTGAGTGGAATCCAACCCGTGCCACTTCCTTGCATCCCAACAATCGGAGCACCAGTCAAACCATCAAGAATGGTCCAGTTGAGGTTTGCTCCGGATGGGATATCCGCTTCGATGTGAAGCGGAGCCCATGGCCCTTGTTCGACATCTTGGAATGAACTTGCAGGGAAACCGATGGTTGGGCTGGTCCATTCTGCTGAAGGAGGTGTTGCAAAGTGCACATCATCGATAAACCAATAATCGCAACACGTTGAGGAACCGGAAGTTTGATGGAAACGAATCTGTGTATTGGTGTGAAGAGCAGCTGCAGGTAAATTGGTCATGTACTGAGTGGATGACCCAGAACTGGTTGGGGCTCCAGAAAAAGTGTGGAGAGTCGTCCAAGTATTACTCGCAGTGCGGTATTGAATTTGCAAATCTTCTCCAGAATCAGGTTCCTCGCCACAGTTGCTGGAGCCTTCACGAACCCATACGTGAAGAGGCATAGCAGAAATTCCTGAAAAATCACTTACCGGTGAAGTCGCATAGGTTGAACCTGCATAGGTCCGAATTGAACCACCAGTGGTCCCGTTCAAGCCGCAAGTCGGACTGGAAACACGGCTTGCATAGGTATTCGAAAAAGTCCAACCGGCTGCATTGGTGTTGAAATCCCAGAGCGTTCCTGCACCGTTACCTGTCAATACGTTGTTTTGACCGAATGTGCCGTTGTTCGAAGCACTGCTGTGAGACCAAATGC
>CAJJCQ010000031.1 GCA_905182725.1 uncultured Candidatus Poseidoniales archaeon | reverse complement strand
CAAATGCTGCCCCTTTTATCCCTGATTTGAAAGAAGCGCCAGCTCTCCCTTCGTCTGCTACACTGCTCGATAAATCGAATTTCCGATTTGAATACGACCCTTCACAAGAAGCCGCTACGCGCCGTTCTGCTGTTGCTCAAGCGATTCTTTGCCCTGGCTGTGGAGTTGCTCTTGGAATCCCTGATATTCGGCCAATCAAAGTTACTTGCCCGCAATGCCTTCAAGAAACTCTGTTCAATGTTTGAGCGTTGAATTGATGAAGAAGAGCGTGTAGGCGTGGCCATGGAGAGTCGCACACCTCGGCAATGGCCCTACACGCCATCAAATTCGCCCGTCGCTTTGCCGAAAGAGTCAGTGTTCTTCTGCACGAGTGACGTGATTGCTCTACAGTTCCCTTCACACAATACTGATGGAGTTCTCGGAGGAGAATCTTTGCAAGCATATTGTTCGAAATTTACCAGCGATGCGGGGACGGTGGACGAACTACTTGCAGCACACGAAGCACCCCCAATGTCGGAACGTAGGCCCTTTTTGTTGCTGGGTGAATTAGCAAACCCTTACCGCTTACAAGATATCGGAATCGGCCCTTTGCCAATCTACACCATTCGACTTTCAGGGCTATGCCGGACCTATGCCGACGCGTTTGATAACCGTGAAGTGAAACCTGGAGTTCTTCACATTACACTCGCACGAACTGCAGGGTGGTGGGAACAATCGCATCTTGCACTTGCAACAATAGATCAGATGAAACAGATGGTTACTTGGTTAGACCAAGGTCGAAGAGGATCGTGGAAGCCGGTGAAACCTGCTGAAGGAATGCTGCATTTTGAGACCCAGCCCCTCATGCCGCCAACACCTGAAAACATCTCTTGGAATGGAAATGTTGAATCCGTAGAAATTCAAGCACCGGAGTTCACCGGACCGGAAATTGATTTGAAGCAGGTCATGGTCGCAATTCACGCCAACTATGGTTGCTATGACAACCGTGGAAGATTATCTCGTTGTGCACACATTGGCCAGCGTGACTTTCACGAGAATGTGTTCCGACGCGGCTCCTCAAAAAAGTGGGCCGACATCCTCGATATTTGTTGATTTAAGAAAGAGAAATATGGGGGCCCATGGCTGTCCCTCGCCGAATTGTTATACCTGTTCAAACATAATGAATATGATAACAATGAAAGGATACGGCGTTCAGAAACAAGCTCGATTAAACCGATTAAAAAATGAGATCATAGAATATGTATCATCTCAGCCACAATGTTCAGCGGCAGATATTGTTGACCATTTATCAAACGAAAGAAAAATGCGGAACCACGGCCTTACGACTCGAAAGGTTGGGTTTTTCATCCCACGCTACCTTTCAGAATTGATCGGGTTTACTCTCGACCACTCTACAGGAAAGCGACTTTACCATCTTGCTGCTTAATTTGAGCATTAAGTTCATGCAAGAGAGCACGGTGCATCAGCCATGGAATGGCCGGATTCACTCCCCTCGGCATCGGAACTTTTTCCATCATTATATTCAACAAACCCGCATAAAGGGTTCTGTCCAACCTTGCCTAACTCAGATGCAGTCTTCACTTTCTTACAACCCAAGAGCCCAAATGGACTCAAAGCCCAACTCCTTTCAGTGTTAGAAGGCTTTTCATCGTCACCACAAAACCCAATTGATTCTGGCGCTACCCTTGATGAATCTCAAGGAAAGGTAATTGTTGAAACATCTGCCCGAATTGAAGTCGGTGCTCATTTGATTGGGCCGTGCTATGTTGGGCCTGAAGCGGAAATCCGCCATGGTGCGTATGTTCGCCCCTTTTCTTGGATATGTGCTGAAGCGGTCGTTGGTCATGCAAGTGAAATCAAACACGCAGTACTCCTCCCAGGGGCAAAGGCTCCACATTTCAATTATGTCGGTGATTCAATACTCGGGAAGGGCGTCAACCTCGGAGCTGGTACAAAGGTCAGTAATCTTCGAAACGATGGTGGCGAGGTTCAACTTCGAATTGAAGGGGAACGCGTCGGCAGTGGATTAAGGAAATTCGGAGCGATTCTTGGAGAAGGTTGCCAACTGGGATGTAACAGCGTCACAAATCCAGGAGTCATTCTTGGTTGTAACAGTGTCGTTTGGCCAAATATTACAGTAACTGGCGTACATGGTGCAGAATCCAAACACAGGTGAGGCAATGGTACAACGGTTATTCGGTACTGACGGTATCCGAGGGAAAATTGTCAATGCACATTCTGATGAAAAATCTGCATTAGCCGCATTACATGAAGCACGAAGCGTTTGCCCGACTCTCATGCGTTTAGTTGGTGAGGCTCTTGGGCATCTGATCGATACGCTCCCCGGTGAGGGTGAATCGGTTGTTATCGGCTGGGATGAACGACCTGGGAACCAAGCATTAGTTGAAGGCGTTACACTCGGTTTACGTCTTGCGGGTTGTACCGTGACGCATATTGGAATCTGTGCTACTCCAGCGCTCCATTATGGCGTATTATGGCATAAGGCTCGCCTTGGTTGTATGATTACTGCAAGCCATAATCCAGCATCTGATTCAGGAATCAAAGTGTTCGATGCTGAAGGTTACAAAACTTCGCCAGAATTCGAAGACCGAATCTCAAATCTCGCCTATGCTTTGTGTGAAGAAGAACGTGAAATCGATGAAATTGATCATGCTGAACTCTGTCAGCCGAACGAACGTAGTTCTCTTGAATGGGGAAGGTCGCATCATCCTTTGTGGCTTTCTCAACGATTCACGCACTTCAAACACTTGTTTGGGGTTTCAACACTTTCCCCTGATTTAATTCAGCAGCCTTTACTTTTAGATTGTTCAAAGGGTTCCGCCAGTTCTTGGTTTGCAGAATGGCTCACCCACCATGGTATCGAGACTCAAGAAGTAAGTCGGCAAGTGGAGGAATTGAACAAGTCGTGTGGGGCTGGGGACTTCTCACCTACTGCGACATGGACTGTTGAACAAGCCGCTGCATCCGAACACGTACTCTTGAAAAATCTCAAACCCGCAGCTTCTGGAACCATTGTTGGTGCAGCGCTTGATGGCGATGGGGACCGATGTTTAGTAATTGAATCAACGGAATCTGGATTCAGAGTGATTGATGGAGACGCAATGGCAGACGCAATGCTCGTTGCTGGAACTCAGCAGCAAAAACCATGGCTCATTGCTGCGAGTATCGAATCGGAATTAGCTCTGCTTTCTTCTCTCACCCGATTGCCAGTAAAAGTTACATCAAGAGAAACTGCTGTTGGAGACCGTTGGCTTTCTCACGCTTTACGTGCTTCACTCGAATTGGATTCTCGAATGCCTCGAATGCTCGGCGTTGAAGATTCTGGCCATGCCGTCTTGCCTTCACCACACCCCCATGCTGAAGGGCAATGGAGCTTGGTAGGCGATGGTTCGGCGACTTTGGTTGCATACCTCCTAGCCCGGAGTGTTGCCAAAAAGAATTTGCTCATGAAGCGGGGTTGGAAACAACGGATTTCTGTTCAAAAGGTTCACCGCGAATTATGGAATGGAACAAATGAGTTATCAGATGAAATTGAAAGCATCGCTCGCACTCATTTTGAAGGCTGTGGAGAAGTCACGCAATGGAATCGTCACGGGCTTGAAGGAGAAGCAGATCTCATGCTCATTGAAGCCTTACTCAATGGCAAACCCCTGTCATTAGGAATTCGTAACAGTGGGACCCAAGCAAAAATCAGTATTTCACTGCGCCTAGATTCATCTCTCGAACATGAATCGATTGCTCCGGTCATGCCGATCCTCGCGAATCATTTAGGCGACGCAATGCGTTAAACGGGCCGATCAGCCTTGGCGCCCTTCGATGGCTGAACTCAAAAGAGCAACAGCAGCAATAACTCGACGATCTAATGGATGGCCGGGGGGAATCATGACATCGGTTCGTTTGATGAGCGGATTGAAGCGTTGTTGCATCAGAATCGGCGGGTGTCCGGTTATTTCAAAATGGTATTTCGCTGGAATAAGGGGTATGAAACGACGTAAAATTGCGATACTGTCTTCGATGAATTGTGCATAAGGATTACCAGATGCATCGCTAATAGTCCA
>CAJJCQ010000030.1 GCA_905182725.1 uncultured Candidatus Poseidoniales archaeon | reverse complement strand
CGCTTCCCGAAGTCCCTTCACCCGCACCTGAAATGATTCCAAGCCTTTCCGAACGTATGCTGTCCCGTCTTCAGAAGGGGTGGCCGAAGATGGATGCTGCCTCTCGTGCTTCCGCACTCAGCGAATTGATTTTACCGACGCTTGTCAATCCCACTCTTTCGACACCACGGCTGGAGGAACTGGTTTGGCATCGACTGGTCATTGGGACTTCGGATGTCGATGTGATGAGTCAAGTGTTTTTGGCCGAGAAAGCATGGCCAGATGATGTCGTGCAAGCAAAAATCCATGCCTCAAAACTGGCTGACTTCTTTCTGAAAAGCGGCCTTCTTCAATGAGATGAATCATCGACGGGTTGAAACCTCATAACACACTGGGACATCCATGGCGATTGAACGATTACTTACCGGTAGCATTCGTGACCAAGTTCAAGATTTAATGTCAACTGAGGATTTAGTGATTGAGGCGTTTCGCGATTTAGTCAAAGATGAACTCAAATCACACATTCGCAGCAAAATCGATGAAGACCCTGAATTGAAAGCTGAAATCAAGGAAGCAGTTGCCTATTACTTCCACACCAAGGCTCGTACCATTTACGCAGAACTCAAAGCCACTCGGGCAGCAACTCGACTTGGCCTTCGTCTCTTACCGGATGACCTTCAAGGTGAAGTTGGTGAAGCAGTTGTTTCTCTTTTCGAGAAGGAACTTGGAGCTCTCCTTGAGAAGGCACTTTGAGCCTCTGAGAACACGGTTAGGCGCTTCTATTATGTGCCATGCGCGCTGCGTTGAATATAGGGTGAAGTCATGAAAGCACGTCCGTTCTTGTTTGTGTTGATTTTTATCGCCTCGATGATGTCGCCAATGGTCGACTCTTTTGTTGGCACTGCAATGGCTGAGGATACAGTTGTATGCTGCGATTCAGCAGAAGTTGACCTTCACCTACTCGGTTCTGCATCATCCGGTTCAATGTCTCCATTTTCTCAAGACCTCACCGATACCACCACAGCAGCAACCATCGCGAATGCAGTGACTTCCGAAGAAACCGTCGGCAAATGGGTTTTACCAAATGTTTGGCCAGGTACCATTCCTGCCAATACATGGACAGTCTCGATCAAATACGAAGTGACTGATGCAGCCAGTGTTCAAGTCAACGCAACGGCCACTTTGAAAATTGGAAGCCAAACTTTCAGTGACACAACTGACCCTGGAAGTTCCTTCTTAGCACAAGGAACCGGGACACTTACTTTTGACATTGATGTTGATGCAACATCGATTTCTGATAAAGGGGCAATTGAACTCACCCTTACAGCACGCTCGGTTGTGTTTACGTTGCCGACTGGTGATGCGAAATTAGAATTCTTGTGGGGTTCCGAAGACAGTGATTCTACTATCGAGGCAGTTATCCCACTCTTTGACCTCACCCTACTTGAGCCAGAAGTTGAAGGTTCGGAAGTCTATTTTTCAGTCGTTATTGATTCAAACTGGGGAATGGATGTCCTTTCAAAATCTGATTCACTCGTAATGAGAGTCGGAGGAACCGTACTGGATGATGACCCCATTCTAACGACACTTGGAGACGGTGTTCGAGTGACTTGGACTTGGCAAGGAGCCAAAGGCGGTATTGAAACGGTGACCCTCGAGATTCGATTGACCATTGAAATGGGAAGTGAAGCACTCTCTGGCTCAACCACTTTCGAAATTGAAACATTCGATTCATCAGGCGGAACTGGGACTTACTATCCACCCGAAGAACCCTTGAAGACGAGTGGCGATGGAAGCCCATTGTCAATTACAGGTACTTTCTCTCTTGATTCTTTAGATGGCAAAGTCCAACTTCAACGAGAAACGCGAATTGAAATCGGTGGCGAAATGGCTTTCTGGATGCGCTGGGGCATGGACCACATTGGTGATGAAGTCACCACTCTTTCTCCTGTTTTGAAAAGTTTCGATGCTGGAGCTGTGAGTGATGACGACCGAGTCAGTCGAACGATTGAGGACAGCGAAGAGGTTGAATTCAAAAAGCAAATGTTGAGCAGGTTGAGTACATATTACCTGTTCGAAGGACTTGGGTTTGATGTTGAAGAGTTACTTGGATACAAAACGAAAGATTTCGACGCTCTTTACTTTGATCTGGATTTGAATGGTGAATCAAATGTTGTGAACCACCCAGTCACATTGATCATCACTTCTACGAAAGTTCTCGACAGTGGTGTACGTATTCGTCTTCTCGAAGAATTCATTCGAGTTCAACCTTCACCGTTATGGAGTGGATACTCCCTTTCTCTCAGTGGTTCAACTACAGCCATGACTTCTTTTGCAGGAGCGGCTGTTAATCCTTCAGGAGTTATTTCCGTCAGTCATTCTCGTCTTCCTTGGGGTGAATCACTTAGCATCGAAGGTGAAAATATCGAACAAGACGAAGAGTTTAGAGTGATGGTTACTCCAACCAATTCTCCAACCCACAGCCCACTTCCACTTCTTTTGATGGTTATTTTGGCCCTCGGATTAGGATTTGTGGTGGCATTACGTTTGGCACGAAACCGTGCTCGAAAGGTCTTGTACATTGAACTGGTTTTGATACCACTCGTTGCTTTCATTCATTTCTTTGCCTATCCTCCACTGTTTGTTGGTGGAGCGGTTGGAACATCTGTGCTCATTTGGTGGCTCACTGCCGTCACAAGTCCACGTTCTCGCATAACTCTCGCTGAAGATGCAATAACGCTTACAACACCTGTCATTCCTTGTCCTGCTTGCTCGACACCAAACCCAGTCATGAGTCCTGAACGACCTCTGAGATTTGCTTGCGTAGGTTGCGAACGAGTTATCAAAATCGTCGCTTAATCAAAGTTTGAGACCTTTGAGAGAAGACACCAATGAACTCGCTTGTTGGTAGTCTGATGGAGAGAAGTATCCTGCAAAGTCGCCATCGGAGTTTACCGCTACAACTGCTTGTGGTGCCCGTTTTTGGATGTCTGCGAGTACTGATTTGAGAGATTGACTAAGCTCAACTTCGAGAAAATCCATTTCCATCCATTCAGAACATTTGACGGCACTGGAATCAACATTGTCTGCAAAAGCCTTGAGAAATTGTCGGTGTCCAAGAACGCCCTTTGTTTTTGAATCTTCATCGAGGACAACGAGAATGCCACCACTGATGGTGAGAAGTCTTCGAGAGGCTTCAGCCATCGTATCATCGATGCCAATGGTCATGTGTTCATCATCAAGGTCCAAATCTGCTACTGTCTTCGACATGCTCGCCACTGTTCAACGCTTTCAGTTTCGTCCTATCATTGTTGCCTTGAAATATATTTCAAGAATGTGTGAAGATGAGGGTTGTACTGTCAATCACCCGTGCATAGCCAATTCTTTCGAGTTGGACCATCGTTCCTTCGGGATAAGAATGCGTTTCCAGTTTACCTTCAATATGCTTGACCTCACCATCTTCTGCAACCAGAAGAGTGGCGTTGGTAGTGCTCGGCTCAGGGAGCCAATGGATAATCGGACGTCGGTCATTTCGGTCAATAGAACCCATTGCCGCCTTCGTCCCTTCAATGTGAATGTTGGCAAATCCCTTCAATCGAACTTCGGATTTTAAGAGATCTTCGTTTTCAATCCAAAGGGTTTTGTTCGATACATCGAATGTACGCATTCCACGACTGGTATGGTTTGGATGAACCTCGACTTCCACTTGATTCGGATGTTCTCCATCAAGCGTAATACTCTCAGGTTGGCGAATAAAGGACAAACGGGGTGCATCATCGTCAATAGTTTTTGTATTGTGGGAAAATAAAGTTGAAAGTGGAACTGAAATATCCTTCTGGGTGACACCCAATTCGACCCAAAAGTCACGCAATGCCTTCGCAGTAATTCCTCGGTTCCGTAGTGCAGTAAGTGTAGGCAATCTTGGATCGTCCCAGCCTGTGAACAATCCCGCTTCGATGTCTCTTCGCATTTGTGAGGTTGAGAACCCTCCCCATTCGTGGACCTTCACTCGGCCCCAGTATGTTGTTTCAGGATAGGTCCAGCCAAAGTGCTCATAGAGTAACACTTGCTTTCGAGTCGAATCCATGAGGTCCTTCCCTCGAATGATATGGGTAACGCCTTGGATTTTGTCTTCAACGGCACTCTGGAAATCGAGAAGTGGCCAAACACGGTATTTGGAACCAATCGATTCTCGTGGGTGCGGGTGGTCTGCCGTATTTTGAATTCGTAATGCAGGCCAATCACGGAGTGCAGGGTTTTTCAAATCCATAGCCGTTTTGACACGAACAACCGCATCACCTGGGACAAAGGTACCATCCATCATTTTCGTCCAAAGTTCATTGTTCAAAGAAGGAGTGTTGTCTCGGCAAGGGCATTCGGTTTTACTGACACGGAATTCCTTGAAAGTTTCTCCACTGCATTGACACACATAGCCAAATCCTTCCTCAAGCATCTGTGTTGCGTGCTCATAATAATGTGGTATTTGGTCACTTGCAATGACGATACGGTGTGGTTTGAATCCAAGGAGCCATTCCGCCTCTTCTGGAATTTGTTGGTATGCTTCAGGCAGTGGCGGTTTAACCACAGTATCTGTGTCATCGAATCGAAGAATCAATTCCCCATCCCATTCTTTGGCATAGTCTCCATTGATGACAATTCCACGTGCGTGGCCAAAGGAGAGTGGACCGTTTGGATTTGGTGCAAATCGAAGCACGACTTTCCCTTTGACTGCATTCTTGAGTTCAGGGAGGCCTTCACGACGCTCTTTCTTCTCTCTTTTTTCCAAAAGATGTGGAGCTTCTGCTTCCAAAAGTGCTTGAAGGGCAGGTATTCCTTGTTCTGTAGCCATCTTATTTGCCTCAGCTACGGCCTTAGCGATCAAAGGTGAGATGATTTTCCCATGTTCTCGAAGGTCACTTCGAGTCCCCATAAGTCGGCCAATGACCGAACCTGGCGCTGCCTTCCCTTCGTATTCAATTGCATTTTGCAGAGCAAGATGTCTGAATGCTGTGAGCGTTTCTTCATCAGGTGTCCAAGTCATGGGGCTCAACCTTTCCTGTAACCCTTGCTTCATCAACTGCTCGCTTGAGGACCTTACTTTTTGTCAAAAAAGGGTCTTTTGATTTTCATCTGTAAAGGGTCGCTTTGGGGGTTCGACTCCATACATCTCCATCCATGCACGGGAGACAGTTTTCCACGACCAACGGAGTGCTGGGTGAGGTTCAGTTCCACGCAGTAAGTCTGGTAAGGCCGCTTTGGTATTCGGATCAGCAGGATAGCCCGAACCTAAAGGCCGTCCAATTTCCTCGGTCAATTGTTCAATGATTCTGTCGCGTTGAACCTTGGCGAGAATACTCGCCATGCCGACAATTGGATAGGTAGAATCTGCCTTATGTTCAGAATGAATGGTTGAATCGGGCCAAGGCCATTGTGGCATTCGTGCTGCAATTCGGTCGGTAAATCGCTGTTCATTGACATCACAGGCGTCGTTCAGTACAGTGAGTGGCTCGGGTACCTGTTGCCGAATTTCAATCAATGCTTCAGAAAAGAGTTCAATTTCAAGGAGATTCAATCCCGTAGTTTGAACGCCATGGTCCACACGTTCAGGTCCACATACAATTAAAGAAAATTTCCATCCTCGTTCTCGTGCTTGAAGATGGAACCATTCGACCAGTTCGACACGCTTTTTGTGCGTCAAATCTTTTGAATCCTTTACGCCATGTTCGACCAGCATTTCGATGTCAGCCGATGGTATTGCGACTGCACCTACAACAAGTGGTCCAAGAACTGGCCCTCTTCCTGCCTCATCCATTCCTACGTGCCACATGATTTCACCTAAATGTCGAAGTCATCATCATCAATTGGTAGAGGAACTGGACTGATGGTGGTTGGTTTTGGTTCAAGTGTTTGAATGGCTGGAGTTTGAAGCGTCGTATTTGCAACGAGTGGTGTCGCAACCTTACCTGCTTGGGTTTGGTCTAACAAGGAATCGGCAGATGTTCGTGATTCGTTGGAACTGTGGAATTGTAACACCGTCGTTGCTGCTTGGGTTAATGCTGGATTCACGGGTTCACTGGTTTCCTTGTAGGCACCTGCTCGTCTTTGGAAGTCCTCTTGGAACTCTTCAGAACCAACTTTAATCGAAGTATCTTCAGTAACTTCTTGCTCAGTTTCACTGAATTTTGTCATCCAGTCACCTGTTGCTTTCGAGTCTTCTTTCCGATACATTTCTTCACGCTGACGTTGTTCAAGGTTCCTTTGATTTCGTGAAACAATAGCCTTGAAAATAACGACACCCGAAAATAAGACGGCACATATCATCAAAAACCAGGCCTTGAATATTTGGAAGCCTGTTGAGAACGCAGCAGCCAAATCAAAGGAGTCATCAACCTCATCTTCTTGCCAGGGGATTCCGTTATAGTCACCTTTACTGGTGTGAATAAAGAGAGTGCTTGGTTCGAATTGTGAACGAATCGTGGTATTGATCCACACCGTGCCGTTAGTTTGTTGGTCGGTAGGCAAATCAACCCAAGCACGAACTGTAAAGTTGTTACCGATTTCGATTCCACTCACTTCAAAAGAGCGAGGGAACTCAATATCTTCTTCGTAGATGGCGATTGATGGGGGTAGGAACGCCATATCAGTTGAGTGCGAGGATTGTAACTGGACCAAAAGTCCGTCCGCTGTATTCCCCTCATTCCGAAGTGTCATAGCGATTGAAAGTCGTCCATTGCTGTCCAATTCTTCAATGACATCGGCAAACACCCATTTGATGACCGGTGCTATTTTCACTGGCACTCGCGCAATTCCAACGAGTGTATCTGTATTGAGCAAACGGATTTCAACCACGACATCTCCTAATTCAAATGCAAAAGCAGATGAGTTTGCTGTAATGTTCAGAATATCTCTTTCCACCAAACCGTTTGGATTAACTTCCGTTGTTGAAACAAGGAGTTCCGCGTTGACAAAGTCTGGAACTTGCGTCACAAAGAACTCGTAACTATCAACGGCATTGCCCGTGTTTTCAAGTGACACTCGGGCACCGCATGATGCATTTGGAAGCAGTTCTTGACAGGAGTTCGTGAGCAATTGAACCGTCCCGTTACGTTGCCAATCGATTGAAGCACCGACGTCAATGGTCTGCATTCGAACCAGAGCACCGTTGGCATATACTCGCAATCGAATGTCGATTTCACCCGAATATTCAAGCGGTGATTGGAACCCAATCTCGATGGTTCTTGATTCATTTGGTTGGAGAATATTTCCTTCTAAGCCTCCGAAAAGAGCGATTGTCCAACCGTTGGTTGCGATTCGATCATCGATGAGAACGCCTTCAATTGGTTGACCATCTTCAGAAATTGCTTGAAGTTCCATATTGATGAAATTCTGAGCGTTTCCATTGTTTCGTACGGTAATTGGAATTCGGTCGTTCCCTCCCGGTCTAAGCAATAAGTCATCAGCAGCATCGTCGATGGTGACGTTACGATATACATTCATCAGCAAATCAAATGACCATTGCGAAACAGCATCATCAATACCAGATACAGCCTTTAATTGGAAACGAGGTCCGGTGTATGAAAGTGGTGCGCCATCAACAATCGGTGGGACATCAATCCAAAGGAACACATAGCTCAGAGAACCCGGTTGAAGTGTTTCATATGCATTCACTCCTTGAGTTGTGTTCATTGTCCACCCCCAATTCCATTCTGTTTGCGAATACAAATTGTAGGTGATATTGTCTTCCAAAGTTGCATTATTTGTGATGTTCATTGCAACGGCAGTTCTTGTTCCAGGTGTGGTAATGAAGGATGACACTCCTGTCACACCAAAATTAAGACTTGAGTATGGTGCTACTTTGGCTTGAAAATCTTCAATTTGAAACCACGTAGGGTCATTTCCTGAAGTAAAGTTCAACGATACATTGTAGAGGCCAAATGCGGCATCGGCATCGGCAGTCAAATTGAATTTAACCTGTCGAAGATAACCGCTTTCAACAAATTTTGAATGAGGTAATCCGGTTGCTACGAGTCCACTCACTTCGGAAACCAGTTCAAATGAATAGGTGTCATCAAGATCTCCAGTGTTATGGAGTGTGAACAAGACTTCAATCAATTCACTTTGATGAATCGTTACTTGGTTGAGTCCAATCACATCCAATTCCACGCTTCTTGCAAGAGGCGGAGATGTGTCTGCTTCAGCAACGACTAACGGAACAATTGAATGCAACACGATGAGCATCACAATGAACACTCTGCGCATAGCCTGTCCACCGAGTCAAGCACTTCAATCTCTCTCAAAGGGTGCATCACAAAGTTTCGTAGTCTTCATCAAGCAGATGAAACTCGGACTGCTATGGCACCACTTTGGCCCTTTGGCAAAAAGAAACCACCTCTCATGCTCGATGAACCAGAACCTGAGCCGATTATGTATCGGAAAAATGCAGAAGAAACGGAACAAGTTTTGGCCGATACCTCGCATCGGGAATCAGTCGATTACAAAGCCGCAGTATCGTTATTTAGTAACGGTGATACGACGGTGAAACGGGCTGAAGAGCAATCACAATTCTATGAAGGTCTTGTCGATTCTTCAACACTTTCTGTGGCGACTGAAACATTCACATGGGTTCATCATTCCGATGGCTACCATTACAAACAACTCGAAAGCGGAGCATTTGATCCAGTGCCACACCAAAAAAGTGCAGACGGGGCATACACCCCTTACCAATCTTAAACAGGGTCTGGAAGTACTGACTGCAATGCTGCAATATCAAATTCAGCTCCATTCAAAGGTACCCGTAATTCGTATTGTGCGCTCACAGCAGGGTCCATTTCCCCAAAGCAGCCAACGTGTACGCCATCGATGACGACTTGTGCACATCGTCCAGTAAGCCAAGGACCCATTGTACCACTCAGTGCTTTAATCGAGTATTCTTTTGCTCCAAGGTCACGCAAAAGTGCTTGGATACGTCCACGGATTGCAGCAAAGCCACCACCTTGTTCAGCGACCAAGAAGGCAAAGCGGTCACTGTTTTTATGGTCCCGGATCACCGTACCTAATTCATACACTGCTTGAGGTAAATCATGATGTCGATTTGATGCCATCAAGCGGAACAAACCTGGCAAGAGGTACTGTCGAAGGAGTGTGTGGTCGATGGTAATCGGGTTTGTAATACGAGTCACTTCTCCCATAGGGGGCCATCGCATTGCCTCAAATTGGTCAAAATCATTTGACAATGTAAGCGATTGAATCTGCATTAATCCGAGTCCTTGGAGAGAATCTCTTAGGCGGCGACGAATATGTCCGTCAGTTCGAGGCACTGCGGTAAGTGGTGCTTTCGGGACGTCGTTTCCTAAATCTTCGTACCCGTGTCCAATGGCAACATCCTCGACTAAATCAACGGGGTGAAGGATGTCGAACCTCCAACGAGGCATGGCAATGGTAAGTACCGAATCACCTTCGATCACATCTGCCATTTTTGTTACCGTTGTTGAGGTAAATTCAGTTGCAGGTTGACGGCCCAAATATTCTCCACCCATTCGATTGATGGCTGTAGAGACTTCTTCATCGGTAAGGCTGCGTCCTAGTAATCCATCGAGGAGACGTTGGGTAACTTGGTGTTCAATCGGTTCCGGATTTGGAAGGTGTTCAATTGTTCCATCAAATCCAGTCACTTCGACCGATTCAATTTGCCCTCCACGTTCTGCAAGTTGCAGAGCAATCAACATCAAACTCGATTCACAAGCACGGCGATCCCAACCGGTGACGTCGATGAAGAAATCCTGAGTTGAGTGACTCACAGTTGTATGGTTGCCATTGATGATTGGTGGGAAGGACAGAACTTCCTTGTTTGCATCAAAAATTATTGGATAGGCATCCATGCCTTCGAGTAAATGAGCATAGTCGACTCCCTTTGGATGTGAGGTGAGAATTTCATCGAGGGTCATTTCTTCAGTCATGGCCAATGGGCAAAACGAAGTTGAACTCGGTACCGCTTGAACATGGAAAGGTGGAGCAATTTTTGCCAAGTCGTGAACACCAATCGATGCTCTTCGTCGTCCTCTTCCTAAGGCGAAATGTAACTTCTCTTGGTGCTCCATCAGTGCTTTGATGAATTCATCTTTCTCTTCTTTAGTGTTGCCAGTCTTTACATTTCGCACCACTGCACCGAGAATAATTGGTCGAATATGTTCCAATGCAGGGTCAACACGCATCTGTATTGAACCGGTATTAACGTCGAGACTTGGTTCGCTCTTTGCACCATGCAAAAAGGGACGAATCGCTTTTGCCAGCGTTTCCCCGGACAAAAGGTCTGGACGGTCTGGGAATATTTCGATATCAAGCGTATGTTCGTCGCATGTATCAATATCGGTGCCAAGCAGTGGCAATTCGGTAGCCATGTGCTCAATGTCATGTTGCAAACCATGCTGCGCCAAGAGTTGGCTCAGCAATTTTTGTTCAATAGAAATCGTTGGCATTCTTTCACCTCAACGTGCAAACCAATGTGGTAGTGGTCGGTCATAGCCGACAAGTCGTAAACCACTGATCGCAGCAGTTTCATAATCAAGCGCTCGCAAATGCTGGCGTTGGAGCAGTTCAATCGAATTGAGTCCAAGTCGTGTGAGGATGCCCGAGAGTTCTGTTGATATGCTTTGTAGCCAGTGTGCAAGGTCATGTGGGTCTTGCATTGGAACTTCGCAACAAATAACACTGATGCCAGATGCGCAGAGAATTGCTAAATCTTGTCCGCTCGCAGAGAGTCCAAGTAACATTCCGGTTTGCGTTGTGGTGTCGGTTAAGTGAGATTTAGTTGAACGCCCAATCATCGGAAGTGCAGCAGCCTCAGCGATGCCGGACCCGTCTTCAATTCTGCTGATTGCCAAATCGACTGAATGGTGTGATGAACGAACATGAAGTGATTCTACACGGGAGATGGCGTTAAGGAATGCTACAGGTTTGTCCATGCCAAGCAAAGTCCGAGTTGCAACAATAAATCCATCAATTTCTTCTGAGTTCATTGCAGGTAATTGGTCAAGGTCAATCACCATTCCACTGCTGTGTTCCAAAAGTTCAGGAACGTCTGCCAAATTGGTCGTATCAATCAAAGCAAAATCAATTGGCCGAGGTTGTTCGCGAGTAATGAACGGTTGCTTTGCTAAAATCAAGGAAGCGAGTGGGTCACTTTCATCAGGCATCTGAAGGAATTGACCACTCGATACGATTGGGAGTAATGGTAGTGGAAGTGCGATTGGTGACTTTTCATCCACGCCATCTGCAACCAAGACGACAGTATCGCAGGTTTGGTAGTCGACGGAATGATGTAAATCGCCAGCCACTAATCCAATACTCGACAAATCCGAGGTTGAGACTGGTGGTTCTGGAGCTTCAACATGAAGCATTTCTCCGGGAACTAAACAGGCAGCATCTTTTGGAATCTCCATTCCTTCATTATCGAGGTCAGCATTGATCGACTTCACTTCAGCAGCAGTAAGCAATCTTTGAGAAACCCCTGTAGGGAGTCGACTTGGATATCGTCCATTGATGACGATTTTACCGCCGGTCATACCAGCGCCAGGGTCTGAACCGACATCGCCGTGAATGACGATAAGTCCACCTTTCATTCCACCACCGATACGAGCACCTGCTGGACCACGAATCATCAAAAGTCCACCTTCCATTCGAGCTCCAGCATCGTCTCCAACGCCGTCCATAATACTGATTTTACCACTCCGCATAGCATAGCCAGAATAGTTTCCAGCCATTTGTTCACAGACAATGGTATTGCCACGGTTTCCAGCACCGAGGAAGGCACCCGAATCTCCTTGAATTGTGAAATTGCCACCGCTTCCGAAAGCAGCTACCCATGAGCCAAGAACCCCGAGAGCGCGCATTTTTGAACCAGAGGGCAGATTTGGGCAGAGGCCAAGTTCGCCATCCTTAGGAACCGGGTCACCCGCACTGGTCCAGCCAATACGAAGAATTGCATCTTGTTTTGCGGCTTCAATCAACCTCGGGCCGAGTTTCTTGTTGATCTTGAAAGAGCGTTCAACAACCTCTCGTGGTTCGGCCATGATGTTTGCTGTTGGTCCATATCCAAATAGCCTCCCGTAGCAACAGTTCAATTTTTGATGTTTGACATATATGTTCTCAGAACCAATGTGATTTTTTTCATCGATTCAACGATGTGTTAATAGAGGGTCTCCAAAGGCAGGTATAATGAGAACCATGACAATTAAGGTGGCCATCAACGGATACGGAACAATTGGAAAGCGTGTTGCAGATGCAGTTGACGCTCAAGAAGATATGGAAATTGTCGGTGTAACCAAGACGCGTCCTGCGTTTGGTTGTGACTTGGCTGTTCGAAAGGGGTATCCTCTTTTCTGTACTTTTGATGATGCTGACCGTATTGCATCCTTTGCGGATGCCGGATATACCTGTCACGGCGGACTCTCAGATTTACTTGCACTTGCAGATGTTGTCATTGATTGTTCACCAGGGAAAGTTGGTGCATCAAACAAAGCAACTTACGAAGCAGCTGGTGTGAAATGGATTTTCCAAGGTGGAGAAAAGCATGAAATGACCGGCATGTCCTACACTTCATCAGCCAATCACATGGAAAACATGAACGCTCCTGGTACTCGTGTTGTTTCATGCAATACAACTGGTCTTTCACGAACATTAGTTCCCTTGTATGACCATTGTGGCGAATTGAAAGTTGAATGTACCATGATTCGAAGAGCTGCAGACCCCGGCGACTCAAATAAAGGTCCAATTAATGCAATCAAGCCAGTGTTGAAAGTACCATCTCACCACGGCCCTGACGTCATGACTGTCAAACCGGAAATTCAAATCAATTCGATGGCAGTCGCAGTCCCTACAACAATCATGCACGTACACGTGGTTACTGCAACTCTACCAGAAGGCCATGGCTTGACCACTGCCTCGATCTTGGAGATGTGGTCGAACAGTCCTCGTTTGGTTCTCATGAATGGTGCTGAAACTGGAATTACGACCACCGCAGAAGTGATGGAGTTCGCACGAGATATTGGCCGAAAATGGGGTGACTTGCATGAAATTTTCATCTGGGAAGATGGTGTTAAACTCGAAGGCAATACGCTGTACTACTTCCAAGCCATTCACCAAGAATCAGATGTCATTCCAGAGAATGTCGATGCCATTCGTGCACTGATGGGCATTGAAGGTGATTGGAAGGCCTCTGTTGCAAAAACAGATGCTGCAATTTCAAAGTACAACCACCTTTGATTTGTGTGCCCCTAAGGGGCACAGACAAGGGGCGTTTTGAAAAGGGCAATTGGTTACGAATGCTCATGCAAGACATCCGGCGACCTGTTCTCATGCTCTTCTTGCTCCTGTTGACCTCGCTTGGTCCAGCGCTTCAAACCGATGAGAACCTCGAGATATCGGCATCTTCCGATGAGGCCATTCTGCTCTCTCAATCTCAACGTCTTGAACTTGCATCAAGCCTTTGGCAGGTTGCTGATTCGATTCCATTGGTTGATGTTGAACTGCGTCCATCATCAGGTATTCTTCGCATTCAAGCAGGCGAATTCGACCCCCTGCTCACCGATGGGCCAGTCTTGGATGACCATTTCATGGATGTGAATGACCCTCTTCAAACCGGTTTGGCATTTGTTCAACTGCATCAACATGATGGCACAGTTCTCGAGTCCCTCATCAAAGATTATTCCATAACTCCGCTTGATTATATCGCCGATGAAGGTTGGTTGGTCCGACTTGCTTCTCCTCCACTTTCATCTCTTGAAGCATTGCAAGATGACGACCGAATACGTTGGGCTGGAATTCAACACCCTGGCTGGAGAATGCATTCATCACTCCTCCAACCTTCAACGACAACCCATCTTGCTCTTGTTCCTTCATCTGACCTTGCCATTGGTGGATTGGATGTATTGAGTCTCGATTTGATCAAGATGGGAGCTGAAGAAGCATGGTGTGGTATTGGTTTGTGTGAAGCACACTATGCAGCAGATCACCAATCGGTCTTCCTCAACAATCTCATGCATGATGGCCGTATTATTTGGGCTGCACCAACGACTGGATTCATCGTTCACAACGCAGTAGCAGGGGCGATAGTTGGTTTGAATGATGTTGCAGCCAACGCCTCATTTACACTCGATGGTTCTGGCGAAACGATTGCAATCGCAGATACTGGATTAGACCAAGACCATCCCGATATCATCGGCCGAGTTGCTGGTGTCTACACGAATTTCGGACTCGACCCTTCACCTTCTGATTCAAACACTGGCCATGGTACACACGTTGTGCTCTCTGCGATTGGTGATGGGACAGGAGATGCTGATGCACAAGGCATTGCACCGGGTGCGAATCTTGTCATGTATGCTCTTGAGCATGACCCCTCTGGTACATTTGGCCGTCTTGGTTCAATCTATGACCTTCTTAATGATGCAGAACAAAAAACTGCACGTATTGCCATCAATGCATGGGGTCTCAATGGGAACTACGGGCAATATACTGCCGATTCACGTTCTGTTGACCTCTTGGTGAGTGATAAGAATACGGTACTTCCATTATTTTCTGTTGGTGACCGAGGCAGCCAAGGTGCATCCCAAGTAGCTGCTCCAGCCACTGCAAAGAATGTTCTCGGCGTCGGAACTTCGAACACAGGAGCATTGGCCGGTAGTGTCGCAAACATCTCCAGCCAAGGTCCAAGCCTTGATGGTCGAATCAAACCCGACATTGTCGCTCCTGGGATGAATATCTGTTCAGGATTAGCGGAGGAAGCAAAATCTCCAGCAGGATTTGGTTGTGCCACCGGTACGCACGCCGATGGAAGTAGCCTCTACATTTCCCTCTCTGGTTCATCGCACGCAACTGCAATAGCTGGCGGGGCTACAGCACTTATTCGAGAATTCCTTCGCGAAGGAATGGGACTTAATTCTCCATCTGCTGCGTTGATTAAGGCAACTGTGATCAATGGAGCAACTGATTTGGGAACTCCCGATATTCCAAATGCCCAAGAGGGATGGGGTCAAATTGACCTTGAGCGAACCGTCTTACCAATGGATGGCACACTTCCACTCAACACTTTTATTGACCACAATAAACAGTTGAATGCTGGATTTGGACTCCTCTATTCCTTCACGGTCGACCCAAGCCATGGCATCGATATTACGCTTGCATGGTCGGATGAGGAAGGAAGCGCAAACGCTGCTCAATCGACTTCACGTCTGGTCAATGATCTCGACCTTATTCTCATCGACCCGTCTGGAAATGAATGGCTTGGAAATGATTTCGCATCAGGCTTTTCGACCACTGGGGGTACAGCCGATTCAATCAACAACGTTGAACGAATCAAGGTGGCACCAGGTGTGTTAACAACTTCGGGGCAATGGCAAGTCAAAGTTCTCCACCGTGGAGGAACAACCCAATCTTTTGGTATGATTCTCGTTGCAAACGCAACGTCAACCCCGCAATCTGATTTAGCAACCTACAACGGGAGTATCATACCTTCTTCCCAAAACCCATTGAAGAATGACATCATTACACTTCAACTCGGTTGGATTAATCAAGGCACTCTCGCTTCAAATTCCTTCCACGTTACTCTCGAAGACCTTACGGCAAACACGACCTTGTTCGATGCTGACCGTCCAGGACTTGGTGCAGGCATTATTGATTCCTTCTTACTTCAACACCAGTTCTTAACCACTGGAATCCATACACTTCAACTCAGCATCGATACGCTGAATCAAGTTCCTGAAATGAATGACGGGGTTACGGGTGTTAACAATAATATCTGGACTCAAGAGATTGAGGTCACAGCACTTGGTGTTCGTGTCGTTGCCTTGGACGCCGAAGGTGTTGCACCTACTTCTGCTGAAGACAGGGCATCTTCGGCATTGAACGTATTCGATGTTCTCAACGAAACTGGTATTGATATTCCAATCCATATCCTTCACGAGGGTACAGGCCAACAAGCTGTCACTCTTTCGGTGACCAATATGCAAATGCCACAACCTGGGCGCCCTGACTTTTTACTCGCACCTGAAGACTATTGGACCAAAAGTGTCTCGGAAATTGGACCTTACGTGATTGAAGGTCAAGGTGAAGTTGGCGATTTCAAGATGCTCACAATTCATATAGAGAACGAGTATGCAGACTTAACTGACTCCTCAGCCCCTCGATATGCCCGTGCGGGTACTTTTGTCATCGATGTTACTGCTCGATACCAATCCCAACCAACGGTCTCTCATACGCAACGCATCACCATTGTTGTTCCTGAAGTGAATGCAGTGAACATTGGCGCAGCAGGAATTACCGGCTTATCTGCAGTTCCAGGCGATTCGACTGGTTTCGTTATCTCTGTGATGAATATCGGGAATACACCTGGTCAATATGTCGTATCTTGCACATCAGAGAACAGATGGCAAGTGATGTTGGGTTCATCGAACTCTTCGACTTTAGAGTTTGAACCACTGAACATCAAAGAATCTCTTCCAATGTATATTCAGATCTTTGTTCCACCGGTTTCAAACGGTGCTCCCCTCGCAGGTTCCACCGATACAGTAACCTGTTGGGTCAATTCGCTCACCGATTCAGAGATGAATTTCACTCAATCAGTAGACGTATTGGTTCTTGCACAAGAATCGTTTAGCAGTGATTTGTATGATGATGACGGACCAATCGGTCCTTCTGCCATCAATCGGAATGTTATGGTCGATACTGGTGAACAAGTCAGTCTTAATTTGACCATTGAAAACACAGGAAATACGGTCATTGATTTAGATGTTAACATTCAACCTTCGAATCCGCTTTGGCCAATTCAAGT
This sequence comes from uncultured Candidatus Poseidoniales archaeon, assembly GCA_905182725.1. Classification (GTDB taxonomy): domain Archaea; phylum Thermoplasmatota; class Poseidoniia; order Poseidoniales; family Poseidoniaceae; genus MGIIa-L1. Next base: position 6,887 of record CAJJCQ010000030.1, on the reverse strand, counting down.
TTCTTACCAAGACCAACTCGACAGTCGAGAAGTTTCCGTTACCCTACAAGGTGGGGAGATCACAACCGTGAATTTTGTCTTAGGTGTTCCTCCAGTGGCTGAAGAAGGAGAAACAAATAATTTTGTCATCCGTACTGAACTGACTCCTCAGGCCTTTGTATCGAATACCACTGTTCTCAAAGTAAGTGATGACCTTTCGATGGAATTATCAGGTCCTTCAACCGGTGTTATTGCAGCAACCATCTCTTCGGAATTTTCCTTCGGAGAGTTCTTCGTAGTGAATACCGGAAATGCACCATTGACTCTGAATTGGAGTCACGGCCTAGCACCCGATGGATGGGTCGTAGGTTTTGCAAACCCAAGTACTTACATCGAACCAAGAGAAGAACGAACCGTTCGTCTTGGAATTATTCCTCCAGCCAACACCCTCGCTGCAGACAACGCATTTGACTTGGTCGTGACAGTCTTGGGATTCAACAGCGGTCGGATGATTCAAAATTCAATTTCCGTTAATGTTTCTGTACTCGCATCTTCCTTCGCGAATATTACTGTTGAAGACGCCAGCGTTACTCCATTCTTCCTTGTTTCTCGCGAGGATACTGTCAGTCAAAACATCATTATTCGTAACGATGGAAACACTCCTTTGAGTGGTGATATGATCAGTCTTGTCCTCGATGCCGATGGTAATGTTACGACCGATTGGATCGTTTCATGCACACCTGCTCGTATTGAATCAATTGCCATTGGGGAACAAGTCGTTCTCCTCGTTGAACTTACGCCAACTGAAAATGCTCAGAAAGGAAAAGTGATGACAACGCTTACGCTCAATTCTGGAGATACAGTTTTAGGAACTCTTGCAATTGAATCCACAGTTGATTCAGCAACGGGTTCAAAGGGCTTGTTCAGTTACCTGCCACTCTATCTCTCTCTGCCTCTCGTGAGTGTGGTACTGATTGGAGCGATTGTTCTTGCTCTGCGAATGAAAAAGAGTGGTGAATTAACCAACTCTGGTGAAGAACTCGTCGCTCCAGATGCCTTTGTTAATCCAGACCATCTTGGAACTCGAAGAGAGGATGCATTGGATATTGGACATGCAGTCGATGATTTGGCCAGTGGTGAAGTTTCCTCTGACGAAATCGCAGCAGCTCTTGCCCAATCTTTACAGATGCCGTCACCGGTCGCTCCGGCAGGTATTCCTTCCGGTCTTCCACCTGGTGGAATGCCTCCTCGGCAATCTTTGGGTCTCCCTCAAGGACTCCCACCTGCAGGACTGCCACCAATGCCATTGCCATCTCTTCCAATGCCACAACCGAAGTCTCTCCCTTCTCTCCCAATGCCACAACCGATTCCGATGCCAGCGCCAGTGGCAACTCTTCCACCTCTCGGACCTCCTTTGCCGGCCGCTGGTTTGCCAAATGGTTGGACCATGGAACAATGGCAACACTATGGTCAACAGTGGTTAGATGGCCAGTAACTTCTGGGCGTATCTCTAATATGATGCACCATTACGGTGTGCTATGAGCAGTATTGTATTGTTTGGCCCTCCGGGTGCTGGAAAAGGTACGCAAGCAGAACGAATCATGGAAGCAACTGGTTTGCCCCAAGTATCAACAGGTGATATATTACGTGCTGCAGTCAAAGCAGGAACTGAAACAGGACTCACAGCAAAAGGATACATGGAATCGGGTCAATTAGTGCCCGATGGTGTGATTATCGACCTCATCAAAGATCGAATTCGTGAACCAGATGCAAAGAATGGTGTGATGTTTGACGGTTTTCCTCGAACCATCCCTCAAGCCGAAGCATTATCGGAAATCACCCCTGTAACGCATGTAATCGCTATCGAAGTACCTGATGAGCGCATTGTAGAACGAATCTGTGGGCGATACTCGTGTGCAGGCTGCGGTAGTGTCTATCACGATACCTTCAATCCAGTCAATGCAGATGGTTGCAGTTGTGGGCAATGGGAAGAGAAGCGTCGAGCTGATGACAATGAAGAAACCGTCCATTCTCGTTTGGGTGCTTACCATGAACAAACGTCTCCTCTTGCAGATTGGTACCGTTCCAAAGGAATCTTCCACGCAGTCGATGGAGATCGAGCAATCGATACAATTACCGCAGATATCTTAGTCGTTTTAAACTCGTGAGGTGAGGACTTGAAATCCCGAAACAACCGTCGTCGGAGAAGTAAAATCGACCGACGTGAAGTTGCACGAACAAGTCAAAAGAGTTTGATTCACATTCTCCAAAACCCTTCACACTATGATGATAAAATCGTACGTTCAAGTTCCCGTCATCTGGTTAAAATTTCACAGCGGCATCGACTTTCAATTCCTTCTGAGGGGCGTTCTCTCTTTTGTCGAAGTTGCCTTGTTCCTCATCGTCATGGCGAAAATGTTCGGGTCCGAATCTTAGCAGGTCAACGTACAGTGACTTGCTTAGAGTGCTCAAACATCCGAAGATACGGCGGTGGGCCTAAATTCCATCGAACACAGCGTTCGTAAATGTAGAGTGAACAACGGGCACATACTTGAACAAGTGATTGCTCGGAGGGTTGAGATTCATGACGACCCGTATACCAGAATCAATCCGACGAGAGGCTATGTCTCGTGAATTTCAAGTGAGTATTCGAATTGGTAAGTCCGGAGTGACTGAAACATTAATTTCCGAAATCGATACCCAATTAAAGAAACGTGGTATTGTGAAAATCAAAATGAATCGAGGTTTATTTGAGCGAGATGCAATTTCTGGTGTCTGGGCTCAACTGGCTGAACAAACCGGTTCAGTTCTCGTTTTGGCACGCGGGAATGTTGGCGTTCTTTGGCGTTAATCAACAATTTGAAAGGAAATAGTCAAATGATGATTTAGACAGGGGTGCTTATGAAGGCATCTGCGACACTTGGTGGTCACCGCCGACATATCTCTCAGTACATCGCCATGGGCCTCTTGGCTTTCACTGGAACAATGATGTTCACTACCGGTTCTATGGCGAGTGGTTCTTCATCCGGTGGTTCACCTTTTGCTGATATTGATAACTCTCAGGCAGTTTGGGTCGGTTTGGCCATTCTTCTTGGCGTCTATGCGCTGATTATCACCGAAGTCGTTCACAGAACTCTTGCAGCTGCTCTTGGTGGACTCCTTGCAATTATGGCTTTGAGTTTTTATTCCGAAAAAGCGTTCACTCTTGGAGAAGTAACGACACTCATCGATTGGGAAACCATTGGTTTACTCCTTGGAATGATGGTCATGGTGGGTATTCTTTCTCACACTGGTCTGTTCGAGTGGTTTGCTGTGCAGGCCTACAAGCGAAGTGGTGGTTCAGTTTGGACGCTTGTCGTCATTTTGTGTTCTGTTACAGCAGTCCTCTCTGCATTCCTTGACAATGTCACGACGATGTTGCTGTTGACTCCAGTTACAATTCAACTTGCCAAAGTGCTTGATCTGAAACCAATTCCACTGCTCATCTCGGAAGTTCTGTTCTCGAATATCGGAGGTGCTGCTACCATGATCGGTGATCCACCCAACATCATGATTGGTTCTGGTCTTTCCGCAGCTGCCATTGAAAAAGCAGGGTACCCTGATCTCATGAACGCAGGTGTTTCATTCAACGATTTCATTATCGAAATGGCGCCAGGTATCCTCATGACAATCGTTCCAAGTTTCATGTTCATCAAGTGGTTCTATGCAGAAGAGTTCTCTGGTAGCCGGGTCCGTGACATTGCAGAGCTTGAGTCAAAGTACGGTATCAAAGATGAAGCCATGCTCAAAGTAAGCGGAGCGATATTAATTTTGGTAGTCGTGAATTTCTTCCTCCATCCAGTGACGCACATCGCAGTTTCTTGGATTGCGTTAGTCGGTGCAGTTCTCATGCTTTTGGCAACTGACCGTCATGAACTTGAAAAGCCACTCGAGCATGTCGAATGGACGACGCTTTTGTTCTTTGCAGGACTTTTCGTTCTCGTACATGCATTGCAGTACCTTGGCGTTATCTCGTTCATTGGAGAATATGTCACGAAAGGAATCGAACTCTTTGGTACAGATGCTGAAGGTGACGTTGTTCGTCTTGCTGCAGCAATTATGATCATTCTCTGGGTTTCTGCGATCGCCTCTGCATTCATAGATAACATTCCGTACACTGCCACAATGATTCCAGTCGTCATGCAAATTGCTCACGATCTAAATATCGACCTCAACCCTCTCATCTGGGCTCTCGCATTTGGTGCATGTTTAGGTGGTAATGGTACACTTATTGGAGCCTCTGCGAATGTCGTGACGGCAGGTATGTCCGAGGAAGCAGGATATCCGATATCCTTCAATGAATTTTTCAAGGCAGGATTCCCAATCATGATTCTGACAACTGCAATTGTTTCCCTCTACATGATGCTTGTTTATGTTGTTGGAGCAGATGGGGGCGCCACTACCTGGAAGCTTGTTCTCGTTGGTCTGACGATGTTTGGAATTATCTTCCAAGTCTCTCGAGGTCGCTCAAAAGGTAAAAGTTTTGCAGATTCTCTTGTTGATGATGACGCCCAAGAAATCAAAGAATTCGTAGAGTCATTCGTTGATAAAGTTGCCAACCGTTCTCCTGAAAGCGAAGAATAATCACACTCAGTTCTCCGTTGAATTGAAGTGTTGAACGGGCATGGTGCGAGTAGAGGGACCACATGTTTGAGTGTACAATATGCGGATTACTCTCTCTCGGTGGCTCCGCATGCCCTGCGTGCGGTAGTTTACTGCTCGTAGATTTGTCCTTAGAGGATGATGATTCAGGTCCTTTACCAACTGAAGTGCCTGGACTTGATGATGCTGTTGCATCCTGGTATGACTTAGAAGGAATAGAACCTCCATCAGAGCCTACTGTTGAGCCCGTATCTTCTTCTGGAGCAAGTAGCCTGCCGTTCGGTTATTCCGGTGAATCAAACACCCACATCTCACGCCTACCCTTTGGAGTCGGAAGTTATGCTGGTGGAATGCCGTTTGATGAATCTGAAGATGCATTACCATTGATCAGTGAACGTTCTTCTTCTGCAGTTGAATCAAACCCATCTCCGTCACCTACCGTTCAAGCACCTGAGCCAGTACCGGTGCCAATTACACCTCCAGCGCCAGTACCGGTGCCAATTACACCTCCTCCAATCCCAGTGTCGGTGCCAATTACACCTCCAGCGCCAGTGTCGGTGCCAATTGCACCTCCAGCGCCAGTACCGGTGCCAATGGCGCCTGCACCTACTTTCATACCAGAGGAAGTTGTTGTACCGCTTTCAGTTCCAACGCTTCCAATCGTTGAAACGACACCTTTGATGGTCGATCTTCCAAAAATGGTCAATCAACCTCAATCTGCTCCAAGGGTCGAAGCAGAACCGTTGCGAGTCGCTGCGTTGGTTGAACCTCAAACTGTTGTTCATGCTGCCCCTTCCGCTCCATCTTTAGCAGATGAGGTGCCAGATATGTGGCGAATTGATGCTTCTCCAGTCGACATGGATCAAATCTATGCAATGGAAGACCAAACTGTCGAGGTTGTTCATACTGAACATGAAAATGAACAGCCATATCTTCACACAGCAGATGTTGAACAAGAAGAAACGGCAGACTTGCATACTGGTAGTACAGGCGTTATTTCCCTCGACCTTCATCCAGCTAAGGCCTTAGGAGTCAATCTTGATGGTCATCCTGAACTTGAAGACATATTGGCTGAGGGATTCTATGCCATTGGCCAAGAGTCCTGGGCTCAAGCAGCCATATCCTTCCAGAAACTAGCAGCCAAGATGCCAGGTGACGCTGCTGTGTTCAATAATTACGGCCTGGCCTTACTCCAACGTGCATTGGTCATGGCCAAGAGTCGAGATCTCGAAGTACAGCAACTTGCATCGACTCAATTTGAATCTTCAATACTGGCACTTCGCGAAGCTGCAAAGTCCTCTCCGACGAACCCAACTTTGCTTCTTAATTTATCTCATGCACTTCTCGTAAGTGGCCGAGCAGAGAAGGCCTTGAGCCTCTTGAACACGTATGGAAAGAACCATTCGAAAACTTCTGAAAGTGCAAATTTAGAAGCGGCATCTTTGGTGAGTTTGGGTGAAAGTGGGCGGGCTCTCAAAGTGCTTCAACTCACCGCTCAAGATGAAACAATCCGTTCTAATGTCGCAAAATTGACATATTCATGAGCGGAACTCTACTGGCTTTGGCCGTAATATCGGGCTGAATCGAGTGCCGAAAAGGCATGGTTTTACTTCTGATTCGACCTACATTTCGACTCGACTTTACCATTTTTCATCATCGGTAGATTGTAGAGCAATGGCCCATATGCTCGGTGTGTTTCTGAACCAAATCCCCAGTGCCTTAACCGATTCGTTCATATATGGGAGGTAAGACGGGGGGATGCTTAAGCACCCTAGCACGCCATGTGCCGGGGGAAGGGCTGAGGAGAACCGTCCCTGAGGAGGCGGTTTTCTGTGGAAGCCGAATTGGCATGAATTAGATACCGAAGGGTTACTCATATGGTGTGTGATAACATACATGTGATGCTACAACCCAACTGGGGGATCGCTCGGCTCGAGTGCCGAAGAAGGTCGTGACAAGCTGCGATAAGCTGCGGGGAGGTGCATGTATACCATGGATCCGCAGATGGCCGAATGGGACTTCCTGACGCTCCGGCGTCAATCGCAAATGCGATAGGGAACCCTCCGAATTGAAGCATCTTAGTAGGAGGAGGAAATGAAATCAATAGAGATTCCGTTAGTAGTGGCGAATGAACACGGAATAGGACAAGCCGAATCCCAAAACGAAAGTGAGGGAGATGTGGTTGGCAGTCTATCGTCTAAGTTATGGAAGGTGAAGTTGCCTGGAATGGCACAGCCAGAGAGGGTGAAAGTCCCGTAACCGTACAT
>CAJJCQ010000029.1 GCA_905182725.1 uncultured Candidatus Poseidoniales archaeon | reverse complement strand
TGATGACGGAAGTTGTGATTTCGACCTTGACGATGATGGCGTTCTTGATGTTGATGAAGTTGAAGGGTGTACCGATTCGACTGCCAACAATTATGACGTCAATGCAACTGATGATGACGGAAGTTGTGATTTCGACCTTGACGATGATGGCGTTCTTGATGTTGATGAAGTACTTGGATGTACCAATTCGACTGCCAACAATTATGACGTCAATGCAACCGATGATGACGTAAGTTGTGATTTCAGCGAAAACATTTTTGATGCGGACAATGATGGATTCAGTGATGATTTAGACAATTGCCCAACTCTTTCGGGAGTGGATAATGGTTGTCCAGTCACTCAAGGGGAAGATCTTGAGGATACGGACGATATTTCTAAATTATATCTCATGTCGTCGGTGATTATAATTCTCGTAATATTCTTGCTTTTTCTTTTTCTTCGAAAGAGAAATGAAGAACAGCCGGAATAAACAGTTCTAATCTGGCTGAATGATATTAGCCATTGCTATGGATTGCTAGAGGGCAGGAATATCGTAATAGACCCTACTTGATTCATTTATGAGCGAAACACTTGCGCTCTTTTACTCGTTTTTTACTCTTCATCCCATTTCTGGATGTTTCCGAGATTCGACGTGGTATTCAGGAACAGCGTTGGGTTTCACGCAACGATGATGAATTCAAATTCCACCTAGATCGGTACAAGTACCCGAATCATTACGATGATGTGGACGAAGTTGAGCAACGCACCAACTTGCTTAACGAAGAGTTCCTATGAAGCTCAGCGTGTAGCAAGAGTGAGGTTCTTCCACATCTCTTCTGGAACTTCCATAGCGAGACGAAGACCGCCCATTGCACCGAGGCGCACTGGGTCATCGACCACGTGAACATTAACATCGCCCATATCGGAGAGTTTGCGCTCAATCATTGCGCCAAGTCCTTTGATACCGGACCCGCCACCAGCGAGAACCATGTTGCGACGGAATTCGTCGTGGTATTCAGGGTTGGAACCAGAAATCAATTGCTTGACGTTATCGACGATTGGGTCAACAATTGATTCACAAGCCCGTTGAATACAATCAGTAATGTCAAGGTTCATTGCCTTACCTTCAATCGAAAAGTCGACCATAACTGGTGCATCAGGAGAAGCATTTCCTACGAAGGAATGCTGTTCCTTCCAGCGTCGTGCCATATCTTTTGTGATTTGAGCACCGCTGTATTTGGATTGAACTTCTTCGATAATCTTGCGGTCGATGAAATCTCCAGCATGACCTGTGTGCATTTGGTCACCAGGTCCAGGAATAGTTCCGTAGACTCGGCAAAGGTCGGCTGTTCCAGCGCCAATATCAATGACGAGGGTGTGTTCAAGCATGTCCAATGCGTATGCAACTGCGAAAGGTTCAGAAATAATCATAGCAGCATTGACAGATCCTGCTGCTGCATCGAAGATAGCCGTCTTATCGACGTAACTTGCTTCAGCTGGAGCACCAATGACTGCGACAACACGGTCGTAATCTTCAGGGTCTGAAAGACCAATGAGGTGAGTGATGAAGTGAGCAATGAATTCTCGGTCTTCTTGAGTATCTTTGATAACACCCAATTCCAAAGGTCGGAAAAGGTTGAGAGCGAGACGGTTCTTGAGAGCTTCTTCGCCGAAGAGAACATCCCGCTTGAGGAAGTTACGTGCAATTGGGTCCTTAGGAGTTCCAATCACTGTGAGTTCTTCTTCTTCGTGGCTATCCGAAGATACCATGACGGAACGGAAGGTCCCTAAATCAATTCCAATATACAATATGTCTTCTGCCATAGCACTCGCCTATCCTGTCCATTGCGAACTACCTTATGAAGAATACCTCGCTTGAAGGAGACAACATCATCTTCAACATGGAATATTGAATCCTTAGGAAAATCAAAATGATTCTATAGAACAATTACTTGAAACAGATTAGGCTGTGTAAATGGTGTCAGCACCATTCTTCACAGCCTTGACAATACCATGCAGCATATTCTGTGTACAGTTTAGCCATTTTACCACAACTTGTACATTCTTTGAGTGTGTCTTCACCATAGATCTCCAAAACCATTTGAACATGGTAGGCATCATCAATGCCAAGTTGTTGCCGCATCGACCAGAGTAATTGGTCTTCACTTGGAGATATGATTCCGTCTTCCAATACCAATTCGACAATATTACGATAATCATTGAAATCTTGTAAGTTTCGAGCATCAAGAATGATTCCATTCTTTTCAGCAACGATATCTGTACCTCCTGGGTCATCTACAAACAAGACGAGTGATTCCGGTTTGAGTTCATCATGCCGTAGTTCAAAGGTAATACGAACCCCTTCAAGAGATGCGAAAACCAATTCGGAATTACTGTTGATTGAATTACAGATCGAACGTGCAGTTTCTTCTGCAGAACGACCCTTTCGCCAACCGAGAGGGTCATCGACATTAAAGCAATAAAATTCTGTACCTTTGCCAGGATACTCAAGTCGAATTTCTTCACCACCATCAAATCCATTTGCAACGACTGTAAGAGCTGCTACTTCGGTTGAAACCAGGTTATCTTCATCATCGAAACTAATCATGAGTGGCTTTCTTTCTTCTGTTGCGGTATTGAAGTGACCTTGCATCCCAGACATCCATTTATCTTCGAGGCGTGTAAGTGATTCTTCTTGACCTTTGGAAAGGTTTTTCTCAATCCCAAGAACTCCTGCAAGGCTACCGCTTTCGACCTCACGTTTGAATTCCTCAATTTGCTCACTGTCTTGGTGATAGGTAGGAATCTCCGTGTTATTGGACTCTTCAACGTAATCAGCGTCTTTCCATTCATGTTGGCAGCCAACGCAATTCAGATAACCGTTCATGGTCGAAGGCTGGGCATCTCCACCGCATCGTGGGCAATCACCACCCTCATTGAAACCAAGTTTGTCTACCGCTTCGCGACGACCTTTGCGTATGTTACCAAAACCTGCCATATTGTTTCCACATCATTGCCTTTCTATCAAGGCTTTGGAGAAATCAAATGAAATGGGAGAGGATATAATCAGCGCTTAGGGAACGCTTTGAGTCCATATCGCATCATCCCTTCTTGGGCATATATACGCCGTACAGCAAAATGCACCGTATCACCAATCTCTGGAGAATAATCAAGGTCGTCTGTGACGAGGAACACTCCACGCGGCCCTTGTTCAAATCGAACCAAGAGTGTCTGGATACCGCCAAGGATTGGCGCACGTAATGAAAATTCAGAGGGCGCACCAGCAGCACTGAGTTTCGTCCATGATTCAACATGTGCTTCTGCGACAAGTTGATGAGAATCTTTGGAGAAGCGTGATCCATTTTCGTCGAGTTGACGGGGTGGCCAAATCATCCGGTCACCAACTTTTTGAGACCTGAGCGATAATCGTGCCGGCGCTCCTTCAAGATATTGTGACTTCGAGACATATGCACCCTGTGAGACATGATGTGTTTCCTGTTCAAGCCGCCATGCTTCAGCCATATCATTATGAAAATCAGTATCAATAATTTCAACATCTTGGGGTTCTTCAAAATCATAAGATTCCGAATTCGATTTTGTAATGACAAGTGTTGCTTCATCACCACCCAAAAGGTCCCAAAGAATGTTCTCAAATTCTAATTCACTGTTGTGAGTCATTGAATCAACTCCAGTAGCGAGATATACAATTCGAGCATCAACCGAATCCGGAAGATGCATTGATTCGATAAGATGACCTTTGTTGAGCATTAATTGAATGGCTGCAATACCCATTGTCGTCGAGTCACTGTCAGGCCCATAGACGATTTGATCTCCATGAACATACGATGATTGAATGTACAAACCATCCTTATTGATTACGGCTAAATAGCCCTTCCAATGTACATGTTCATCCATTTCGCTCCCTCCCAAAGATGTGAACGGCACACGTTGCGCCAGAGCCACCAACGTTGTGAGTCAATCCTGTTTCGGCATCCCTTACTTGTCGGGAATCTTCGACAGTTCCTCTCAATTGTTTGAAGACCTCTACTGCTTGTCCTGTTCCGGTTGCACCAAGAGGGTGGCCTTTGGATTTGAGACCTCCACTCGGATTGATACAGACTGCGCCTTCATTTCTGACGCCGCGTCCTTCACGTGCAAAGACTCCACCTTGGCCATGGTCTGTGAATCCAAGGTCTTCTGTTGCCATCAATTCGGCAATAGTAAAGCAATCATGAACTTCTGCCAAATCAATGTCATTTGCCGTCAAGCCAGCAGCTGAATACGCTGCTTTCGCTGCTTTTTGTGTGGCTAAGAGTTGAGTGACGGAAGGTCGGTCATGTAATGCTAAGCGGTCAGAAGCAGCGCCTGATGAACGAATCCATACGGGGTCTTCAGTAAATTGTCGAGCGACGTGGTCTGCTGCGAGAATGACGCATGAGGCACCGTCTGATGTCGGGCAGCAATCATACAGAGTAAGTGGGTCGGCAACCATAAAACCGCTTTCAGCCTTTTCAAATGAGACTTGTTTCCGAATATGTGCATGTTCATTTTCAAAACCATGCATGTGATTCTTTACGCTGATGTGAACCAAATCATCGTGTGATGAATCGTGTTCATGGAAATGACGGCGTGCCATCAAAGCATAGGTGCCAGGGAAAGTAAGGCCTGCGAGCCGTTCCCATTCGGTATCGCCAGAAACGCCGAGCCAGAAACGCTTTCGTTCTGCAGAAAGGTCATTCATTTTCTCAATACCACCAGCGACGACAATATCTGCTTGTCCACTTTTGATGGCCATCCAAGCATCTCGAAGCGCAAACCCCGAAGAAGCGCATGCATTTTCGACGCGTCGGACTGGAATTCCATCGAGTCCAGAATGTTCAGTGAGTAAAGCAGCCGTATTACCAAGTTGGGAACCACCAAATGCCACGCTTCCGATGAATGCTTCATCTATTTGACGAGGTTCAAAATCAAGGTCGACACTGGAATACGCATTTTCTGCTGCCTCGGCCCACATTCCCTTAAGACCAAGTTTGTGATTACCGAACTTTGTTTGACCAGCACCGATTACGGCAACATCGACCATGACATACCCAAGAAGAACAAGCATTTGATTGAGTCGGTCAGCGAAATTCATGCCTTCATTTCGTTGGAACCATCCGTAGAGTCTAAGAACACCCTCTACTCCCCTTGAAATATGCTACGACAATGTAGAGCGCACGGGCACTTCAAAGGTGCTAACTGCCCCACCTGTAACGAAGAAGGAAAATTCATCATGAGTGACCGAGAATCGAACTCTCTCGGTCGAATGCTGGCACTTGTCTTGCGACACGCTCCAGAAAAGTTCAATGTTGAAATGGACATCAATGGATGGGTCAATGGACGTGAACTCTCTGAATCCATTTCCAAGCAACGCCGGCATTATCACTGGCTTCGTGGCTGGCATTTCGCTGCTATCGCTAACGCTGATGACAAAGGACGTTACCAAGTTGAAGGTGAAATGCTTCGTGCAACCTATGGACATTCCATTGAACTTGAACTCGATCTCCCTACTGACCAAATCCCTGAAGCACTTTATTGGCCTTGTGAAGAAGAACAAGTTGAGACTACCAAAGAACTTGGAATTACAACTGGAGACCGAAAGCACATCCACCTTTCCCGAAGTATCACCAATGCCATGGAAGCAGGACACGTTCGAATTCAACGGCCTGCCATTCTTGAAGTGGATACTGTTCGAGCAATTGCGGATGGACACATTATCTATCGAGCAGGCAAAACTGTCTTCCTCGTCGATGAAATGCCAGGTGAGTATCTCTACCGTATTGACGCAGATGACCCAATTATTTTGGAAATCGTCGCTCAATGGGAACTTGAAGCACAAGAAGAAGAGTGATTACCGCTTTTCACCACAAGATGCGCAAAAGTCGAGATCATTCTCAAGTGGATTTCCACATCCATTGCAAGCACTTTGACCAATGTTAAGTGTTTCAATTTTTGAAGCATACTGTGGTACTTCTGTGTGCACATTTGGTTTAACAAAATGGAGAGGGTCAATGCCATGTTCCTTGAGTTCACGGAATCGGTTACCGAAAATAATTGCTTCTTGGATGGCAGATTCAATTTGAATCTGACGTGATTCCCGGTCAACACGATCACTGATTTCTTCAGATTCTTCGAGTATGGCTTGAAGGTGACGCATAAAGTCACTCAGCGATGGACCGTCGGACATAATGCTTGCATAACCCCGTGGGTCATCAATGCTTGGAGTGAAAATGGTCGTTTACTGTGAAATCAAGGGGCATCCTCTTGAGCGATTTCAACTTCGCAGTAACATGCGTGAACGGGTGATTATCAAATGGGGTGGCGGTCTTATCACCGATAAATCATCTCTTTGCACACCTGATTTGGGAATACTGGAACTCCTCGCTCAAACAATTTCTACCTGCCAAAGCCATGATGTTGATGTTGTATTGGTGCATGGAGCGGGTTCATTTGGCCATTTGCGCGCTAAGCATTGGCGATTAAATGAAGGAACTCTTCCGGATGAAGTGTTTGAGAATGATGACGTGTGTTCATCACAATGGGAAGCTGTCAATCAAGTTCGAAAAGAAATGCTTCAACTTAATTCACATGTGTGCGAGGCCTTGGTTCGAAAGAAACTCACACCTGTCGTTCATCCACCTCACCTTTGGGCCAAAAATACCGGGCCGGATTTTTTGGGTGGCCTCGAACGATTCCATGAACAAAAACAATCTCAAGTCCACGTAACCTTTGGTGATGTTGTTGATGTCGAAGGTGGGCAAAAGTTTGGGATCCTTTCAGGAGACGATCTGGTCGCACGCTTGGCGGTTGAATTGCCTCACATCAAGCGATTAGTATTTGCAATTAAGGGGGTCGATGGACTGCTACGTGTCCCTCCTGAACAGGCTGGCGAGAGTGATCTCATCGAACACTGGACCCCTCATATCGAGTTTGAAGGAACACACCTATCAGAAATTGATGTGACTGGCGGTATTGGGCTCAAAGCCGCCCGTGGTTCATTTGTAGCATCTCATGGAATAGAAGTGGTCATGGTGAATGGTGGACGAACTGAACGGGTATTGGGCGCTATGCTTGGCCACCCTGTGCGAGGAACGATTGTAACAGCAAAAGAGTAAATACGAATACTTTGATGCCAAAGTTAGCATTCATTCCAACCTAAAATAGAGAACTCTTCATGTAGCGTGTGCGAATCCGTTGATATTGGGGTTCACATGACAGGGTATGAGATTGAAGATGTGCCGAGCGTCGAACTCTCTGAATCTGAGCACGAATTACTCGAGTCCATTGGAGCAGATGATGCTCAATCTCAGTTAATGGCTGAAGCAATTATCTCAGTCTCCGAGAAAGATGAAGTCCTTGGCCCAATGTCAAAAATCTCTGCCCACCGAGATGCGGGAGCCTACCATCGTGCATTCAGTGTGCTTTTGTTCGATTCCAATAAACGCCTCTTGCTCCAACGAAGAGCCAATGACAAAGTAACATTCCCTGGTGTTTGGGCAAACTCTTGTTGCTCCCACCCACTTCATTCTGAAGATGAATTGACAGAAGAGAATGCCTTAGGTGTCAAAAAGGCAGCAATACGTAAACTTGAACAAGAACTCGGAATCTCTCCATCACACTTTTCTATTGAAGACTTTCACTTCATGACAAAAATGCGTTATTCTGCTCGGATGAATGAAACATGGATTGAAAGAGAGATTGATCACATCTTAATTGCTCAAGTTGATGTGGAACTCAATCCAAATCCAAATGAAGTATCAGAAATTGCTTGGGTCACGTATGATGAACTCGAAGATTTATTGCTCGAAGAAGAACCAACAAATGGTTCCATAGCACCTTGGTTCCGATGCATTGCTGCACGAATTATGAATGAGGAGTGGTGGAGTGCAGTAGGTGACAGTTCGGCATTAGCGGAACTCGCCGATGATGAAATACATGACATGGGTGATGTAACGCACATGCTCCCTGAAGCAGAAGGTGCAGGATTAGATATTTCAGTTCTCGAGGTGAAGCCTCTTGTTGAACAACGAATCATGAAGAGTTTGATGGCCTCTCGCCATGAACGACTGGCTGCTGCAATGACGCATTTGATCCACGGTGGTGGAAAGCGACTTCGGGCAACCTTGCCGTGGCTCGTTGGAAAGGCAGTTGGTGATTCACATTCTGGTATGCTTGATGTGGGTGCGGCGATTGAAACCGTACATAATTTCACACTTGTTCATGATGATATCATGGATAATGATGATATTCGTAGAGGTCGTAATGCGGTTCACATTGAATTCGACCTTCCAACAGCCATCAATGCAGGCGATGCAATGTTGGCAATTGCTTTCGAACGTCTTGTCCAAGCAGAGGGGTTGGAGGCTACAGATGTGGCAGCCTTAGTCAATCGAATTGCTTGGATGGTACGACGGGTGAGTGAAGGGCAACAAATGGACATCGAATTTGAAGATGAATTGGCAGTATCCGAAGACGATTACATCGAAATGATTGAAGGAAAAACTGCAGTCATGTTCCTCACATGTGCGGAAATCGGTGCTCGAATGGCTGGTGCAGACCAAGAAACCATTGATTGCATGGCCGATTGGGGTCTCGCTGTTGGATTGTGCTTCCAACTTATGGATGATTTAATCGATGTTCTTTCAAAATCGGCGGTTCTTGGAAAACCAGCAGGCTCAGACATAGCGCAAGGAAAGCGCACACTGATGGTTATTCATGCTCTTGCCCAACCTGATTCAGAGGACAAATCTACACTTCTCGCTGCACTCGGGAAGGGTGAAAATGCAAGTGCTGAAGCAATAGAAGCCGCTTTAGCAGCACTTGGTAATCTCGGTTCAATCGATTATGCCAAACAGAGAGCAATCGAATACCACGCAAAGGCGCATGCTTGCCTCGACCGTGTCCCGCAAGGTCCTTCGATGCGAGCACTCAGAGAACTGACAGACTTCCAACTGAATCGAATCAGTTGAGAACCACAGATTCGCCAACCGCTACAACACCCGCTTGGATGACTTTGGCATACCAACGTGTTGATTCAGGTTCTATTTTAGCAGAAATCCGTTTGAATGTACCATTCAAAAAGGATTCTTTGATTGTTCGACAAGGTGGGGCATCGGAAGTAATTTCTAAAACGACTTGATCGAATTGTAATTGTGAACCGCTGGAGATGTTGGCCCATTGTATTCCATTGATGAGAATATTCTCTCCAACTGAACCTGGGAAAATCGAATGTCCTTCGTGTTGAAGAGTGTGAAGAACTTCTTCGCTAAACAAACACACTGCACGGTTTGGACCGCCGTGATGTTTGGTATCGTTTTGTTGATCACCGATACATCCGGATTCAACAATGTGTAAGGTTTGCACTGAAGGCTTTGGTACTCCACCTTCGAGTGCTGCAAAAAGGCCCACAATTGAGCCTTGCATTGAGCTCACTCTGAGTAGTAGGATTCCGGATAAGGTTCTGGCTTGAGTCCCTTACGGGTTCGGATTTGAGCAACGACCTTGTCAAACAGTTGAGGTGGGAGCATTTCGAATCCAAGATTCTCGGTATTCCAAACAGCACGGCCTTGAGAAGCAGCACGAATATCGTTCGAGAAACCAAAGGTCTCAGCAATTGGCAAAACACCGATAACAGTGGTAACTTCACCTTCTGATGGCATGTCTTCAATAATTCCACGACGGTTTGTGACTTCACGGGTAACTTGTCCGAGCCAATCGTTTGGTACTGATACGAAGGCCTTCTGCATAGGTTCAAGCAAAACGGTTCGAGCACGAATCATTGCGCCCTTAATTCCGTTACGAACTGCTGGAATTGTTTGAGCAGGGCCACGGTGAATTGCATCTTCGTGAAGTTTTGCATCGACGAGTCGTACAAACATTCCTTGGACTGGTTCATCAGCAATTGGTCCCTTAACACAGACGCCATTGAATGCTTCAATGATGAGTTCACGAGTTTCGTGAAGTCCTTGAATACCCTTGGTATCGTTGACCAAGACGTTGGATCCATTGATAGCGTAAATCTTACGCATCAAATCTTTGTTCATACCAAGTTCGCCGAACTTACGTCCAACTTCCTTTGCATCATTTGGACGGATTGTTCCAGAACCAAGGTCGCCGGAGCGAAGTGCTGCGACAACTTCAGGTGTAAGTGGTTCGATTTCAAAGAAGAATCTGTTGTGACGGTTTGGAGACTTTCCTTCAAACGCATGTCCGTGATTGTTACCTTGAATACCTTCACGGTAGACAACAATAGGTGGACTGACACTGACTTTGATATTCTGCTCTTCTTCAATACGGTAAACGGTGATCTCCAAGTGGAGTTCGCCCATACCAGCGAGAAGTGCTTCACCAGTTTCTTGGTTGGTAGTAACTTGTAGGGAGGCATCAGCCTTTGCAAGTGAACGCAGAGCATCGATGAACTTTGGTAGGTCCTTCATGCTCTTTGGTTCGACTGCGACTGTGACAACAGGGTCAGAGTAGTGACGAATTGCTTCGAATGGTGTGAAGTCTTTGTCTCGAGAAAGTGTAACACCAGCAGCAGCTGAACGAATACCGGTGACAGCTGCGATGTTTCCTGCAACGACCTTTGGTACTGTGATTCGGTCTCCACCTACCATCATGCTGACTTGTTGAACACGTTCTGCTTTTGCACTACCGATCGCATAGACGGATTCACCTTGTGAAACCGAACCTGAATAGATTCGACCGACGGCAACTTCTCCTGCGTGAGGGTCCATCCAAATCTTGGTAATCATCATTGCGAGTTCAGCATCAGGGTCACAAGTCATCATGGCCTTTCCAATTGGAGAATCAATGTCGCCGGTCCAAATATTAGGGATACGGTATTTTTGAGACTCAACTGGGCCAGGCAACTTGTTAACAGCCATATCCAAAAGAACTTCGTGAACAGGAGCCTTCTCAGCCAATGTCTTCTGGTCTTCATTGTTACAGTATTCGAAAATCTCAGTCATTGAAACTCCGGACTTCTTCATGTAAGGAATAGTAATTCCCCAGTTGTGGTATGCACTACCGAAAGCGACAGTTCCATCCAAAACGCTGACTTGCCAGCTCTTCTTGAATTCTTCAGGAGCGAATTGCTTAATCAAACGGTTGACTTTTTGAATCGTTTCTGTGAAACGAGCCATCATGTCTTCAGGAGTAACTTGTAATTCATTGATGAGTCGGTCGACCTTGTTAATGAAAAGAACAGGCTTCACTTTTTCCTTGAGTGCTTGGCGAACAACAGTCTCAGTTTGAGGCATTGGTCCTTCAACAGCACAGGCGAGGATGAAACATCCGTCAACAGCACGCATAGCACGAGTTACGTCACCACCAAAGTCAACGTGACCTGGAGTGTCGATGAGGTTGATGAGGTAATCAGTTCCGTCAACAGCGTGAACCATAGAGGCTGAAGCAGCGTTGATGGTAATACCACGTGCCGCTTCTTGGTCATCGAAATCGAGAACACGAGCGGAACCGGCAAGTTCACTGGACATCATTCCTGCACCTGCAATGAGGTTGTCAGAAAGTGTTGTCTTTCCGTGATCAATGTGTGCTGCGATACATAGATTACGAATCTGTGGTAAAATATGCATTACTTCTACTGCTTTGTTAATATTATCTTCCTTTCGGCCCATGGAATCACCTGTGACTTCTCGTCAAACTCGGCCACCGGAAAGGGGTTCTTAAGTCACTCGCAACGAAGATACGGATTGCGACGCCAGTGGACGGAAAAGGCATACGCCAATAGCATAAAAGTTCGAAGAGAATGCGGATGTATTCTGTTCAACGAGCAGAGGAAGCGATTCGTTCCAATTCTTCCTTCTTAGCAACTGCATAAGAAGTAGCATCGCCAGATCCAGCTTTTGTAAGCTCGTTGATGATACAGTTGGTCAAAGTTCGCTTCGACTTGTGTGTCCCTTGATGAGCACCGATTGCAAGGTTGCGTAGTGCGACATCGAGACGTCGTGAAGGTGAGGCATCGACTGCCTTTGGTTGAGAAACTGCACCGAACTTAATTCGAGTAATTTCTTCCATTGGTGCGCCGTTGCAAATTGCGTTAACGAATACTTGTAATGGGTTTTGACCAGTCTTTACTGCAATGGTATCGAGTGCTGCTTCAAAAGCTTTCATTGCACCTTGTTTCTTACCAGTGTAAGGTCCTGAGCGCATGAGTTTGTTGATGTAACGTTCAACAACCGACAACTTGGCTTTTCCAAACCAAGCGTTTGCGTGACGTCCACCTGAATGAGGGACACCAACGGTTGTGAGATTAATGTAAGGCGCAAGTCCTGGATCTTTGCAGGTGATGTCAGAGACATCCCACTTTCCAAAAACAAGAGTTCCGATTCCAGCAATAGGACGGACTTCTTCGACAACGACTTCTTCTACTTCCTCTTCGACGACGGTTTCTGATTCGGACATATTCAAACACCTCAGCGGATTGGTTTCTCTTTTCGGCCACGGACCATTTCATTCAATGAAACACCGTTGACTTGGATGACCTTGTAACGGACTCCAGGAATATCTCCGTATGAACGACCCATGCGTCCACCGATACCTTCAACCATCACTTCATCGTGTTCATCGATGAAATTGATTGCACCATCGCCAGGGGCGAAAGCGGTGAGTTTGTTTCCGTTCTTAATCAAGGAAATCTTGACTGCCTTACGGATTCCGGAGTTCGGTTGTTTTGCTTCGATACCGACTTTTTCAATGACGATACCCTTGGCTTGAGTGGAACCCGCAAGAGGGTCGTGCTTTGCTCGTAGCTTGAGCATACGCTTCTTATATCGACGGTCTGACCAACGAAACTTTTGACGGTCCTTGGCCATTTTAGCACCTGCGAAGAGTCCTCTACCCATCATAATCACCGCATTGAAGCACTATGCCGTCTTGAATCCCCTATATAAAACGACCCTCAACGCCAGTGTCAATGAGTTGAACAATTCTGTAGACTGCGAGATGAAATCATCGTGTAAGAATAGTCAATATCTTCCAAATTTGGGGAATTCGTTCACAGGTCCTAAACAAGGTTCAAGCGATGAACCCTTGTCGGAAAGGCATGGCCTTTCGCGACCACCTCGGTGCAGCCACCGAAGAATCCAACTCAACCAGCCTTATTCATGGCATGTGGGAACACTCGCGAGCAAGCAATCATGCGCTTACATTGTTTACCAATATTCCCGAAAGCCCAGGTCATCGGGCTGCCATCAATATTCTCACTCGTGACCGACTCTGTGCAGCAATTGGAATCACTCCTGAAGAATATATTGACACACTCGGTTGGGCCATGAACAATCCGAGTGAACCCGTAATTGTAGATGCTTCTGAGGCCGAATGCTATGACAACTTGCAAGAAACGGTCGACATTACAAAACTCCCATTCCCTCATCATTGGCCTCAAGACCGTGGACGCTACTCATCTGCAAGTGTGATCATCGCCGAGGATAATGGAATCCGAAACATGTCGTTTCACCGCCAGTTCGTCCGAGACCCAAGCCATTTAGTTGTACGATTGGTTCCACGTCATCTGCGAACAATGACGATGAACGCACGTAAGGAAGGAAGAGAAGTCGAGATCGCTATTGTCAATGCACCAGATCCGGTGGTTCTTCTTGCTGCGGCAATGTCATTTGATGATAACATCGATGAATTGACAATTGCAGCTGCCCTTCATGAGAAATTGTACGGTAAGCCTCTTCGTTTGACTCGTATGCCAAATGGTATCCTGGCACCTGCTGATGCTGAATACGTCTTATGGGGCCGCATCACCGATGAAGATGATGATGAAGGTCCGTATGTTGACATCACCGGAACAGTCGATGATGTCAGGCAAGAGCCCGTGATTGAAATCGATGGTGTACTTCACCGTGACAACCCTATTTTCCACGCCCTTATTCCTGGTGAGGCAGAGCACAAGACCTTGATGGGACTACCTCGTGCACCGACCATTAAAGAAGCAGTGAACGAAGTGTGTGAATGTCTTGATGTCCACATGACCGAAGGTGGATGCGGTTGGTTAGCAGCAGTCATTAAAATTAAAAAATCGAAACCTGAAGATCCTTTCAACGCTATCCAAGCAGCATTAGCAGGTCATAGAAGCATGAAGATGGTGACCATTGTTGATGAAGACATTGACATTGGTGACCCCGTTCGTGTTGAATGGGCAATGGTAACTCGATGGCAACCCGACAAGGATACAATTATTCTTTCAAATCAAAAAGGCAGTTCATTGGACCCATCTCGAGACGCAGACGGGCTTACTTCCAAAGTTGGTTTTGATGCAACACTCCCATGGGGCGTTGACCATGATGGATTTATGTCAGTGCAGTGAGCATTTGGGCGAAGACATTGAATGCAGAGAGAAGGTGTGAGATACATGGTTGGGGGAAGTGCAGACCTTTTGCAACACCCTCGACGCAACTTAGGCAATCGGTATCGAACCCAAGCACAAAAATTTGCTCGACTCGCATCAAGAGACCCCGACCGATTTGATGAGAATATGGCGTGGGCTGAACAAAACGCTCGCCAAGCATTGCTCCACGATTTCACAGATGAACGGAATTGGCGCTGTTTAGCCGACATCAAAGTAGTCGTCCAAGATGGCCAAGGCCTCTGTGCAGTTCTCGAAGATGTGTTTATTATTCTTGGGCGTGATGCTGAACAAGTCGACCAATTGAAGGATGTCAATTTCCTTTTGGTTGGACTTGAATTGCTTGAAGCTGCCTTTAGTCGTGACCCTCTTGACCCCGATACATGGTGGTCAAGCTTGGAAGAAACTTCTCTTGAAAACGAACTCGAAGACTTTGCTGCACGATGTCGTCGTTTAGATTTTAGCGACCAACGTGCAAATATTGTTTATGGACGGCGTTTAGAGAGAATACGTTCAGGAGGCTATGAAGATCTCTTCATCGAATTGGCCCGACATCTGTTAGCACACCGTCCAAATAATCACGAACTTTGGATGGAATTAGGTCGCCTCTATGAACGACGTGAAGAAATGGATGAAGCATGGTCATGTTATGACCATGTACAACAATTACAACCACATCAAACAACACGTGATGCTTTCTTGGAACGAATCACCGGTCGTCTCATGGGTGAGAAAGAGAAGCCCTGGACAGCACCAAGTATCGAAAAGCGTTCACAATTCTTGGAACACATGGTCCAACTTTCACAGCGGATTTCTTCAACAGAAGATTCCCCTGAAGTTTCAATTGAAATTGAAGATGAACAACCATCCATCCATCCTGACTTGATACGTTTGCAATCCTTGATGCAAGCAGGAGATGCATCAGAAGCATTCTTCTTAGCACGACGCCTTGTATCCCAAGGTGAAGAATGGGCAGAAGAATGGGTTGGCAAAGCAAAGGATGCTTTCTGAGGTAGAACATGACTTCGAAGGAGCATCCCATTTTTGTTTTAGCGTGGGTTACCACCAAAGAACACGAAAAACAAATGATTGGACATGGAGGTCAAGTTTTGTTCGTGGAGCATCCCGAACGTGGATGGGAGATTCCAGGCGGACATATCGAGGATGGAGAAAATCCGGAAGATGCCTTACTCCGTGAATTGAAAGAAGAAACTGGTCTTGAAGGTCATATAGAAAAATGGAACACGACTTACTATCCGAAAGGTTGGGTTGCTCATGTCGTCGTCGAATCATCCGTACTGCAAAACTGGGAAGTTGCTGATGAAAAAGTTCGTTTAGTTCAATGGTGGAATGAAATTCCACCTCTCAAAGAATGGACTCGTGAAGAATTCACAGATTTGACTGAATGGTGCTCAAATCTATAGATTAGACCATTGTGAGTGTTGCAAGACGTACATCCCAAAGAGACTTCAATTCCGCATCCTCTATGCAATTCTGAACGATAGCGACGAGTATCGGATCTTCAACACCATCAGGATTCTTCAACAAGGAATCAAAATGAGAGATTTTATCAAAGCGATGGGCTAAACTGACCATCGCCCTCAAATCAGGACGGTCATTTCCTGCATGGCTTTCCGGAAGGTGAGCGAAACACCACTCGAAGACATCATTGATATCATCAGGATGGACTTTGAGTTCTCGGGCCTCTTCACCTGCTTCTCTTGGCCTTGCATTTTCGACTTGGACCTGCATAACCTCTGCCGTATCGTCAATGGCTTCGCTTGAAAAGTCTAAAAATAATGCTCCACCTTCAATCGCCATTCCAATTTGATTGGCCATGAGTGCATGTGCATGTGCATTCCAAGCATGACGGACTGCATCAAAGTCATGCCCGATAGAAGCACATATGCGGCTCGCACCTAAGCGTGAAAGGGCAATGGTTTCATTCGCATGGTTTCCATTTCGTGGGATTTCTGAATATACCGTCAACGCCATAATGGCCTCTCCACATGCAGTATGCAAAGCAGCTTTGTTAATCAGAGCCAGGTCATGATCTCTGCTCCCAAGAGCGACGGATTTCAAACGAGTCTCAGCCCATGTCAAATCATCTTTTGCGCCTTCAATCTCACCGTTTTCATATTTGACCAATCCGAGTTCCATACGGAGACGGCCTTCCAGTGCCAGATCACGGGTTTCGGGATGTCGGGCAATATCCAGTGCGTCCTCAATGACTTGCTGAAGACGAGTGTCACCGAGCATTCGGCGACGTACGAGTGAAAGTGTTGCTTTCTCTGCTGGTGAAAGAACGGTTTCAAGAAGGGCAAGCAATTCAGCAGCATCGAGGAACAAAGCAGCCTCAGCGAGAGGCAACCATGTATTCCAGTTCATCTCTTCCCGCCAGAGAATCAACGTATCCATATCGACAGGGCCTTGCTCGCGCCAACGTGAGATAAAATAGCCTGGAGCACTTGGCAATTCGATTTCTGACATCAATCATCCTTCCTTTTAATCAAAGCCACTTGGGTAATGAATGAAGATTCTGCAGCGATTCGATCTGTTTTGCCACTCCATCCAGCAGCACCATGATGTCCGCCGCCTTCACCGCCAATCTGTTCTGCGACACTTGACATGAGTTCGCCAAGATGAATCCCCTTCAACGTTGTATGACGAGAAGCACGTGCTGTGAGACGAGTCTCGCCATCACGGAATCGACTAACCAAAGCAATCTCTGCCCCAGTACCAATCAGAAGGCTGGCTAACCGACCTTCGAGCGTTCCAGAAGAGGTGTGAACAACATTCCATGCACCTGAATCGATTGACTTTGCTCTTTCCAAACCTCGTAAAAGACTGCCTCGTTCACTTGGAGTTGTCGTCTCAGTTTCGAGGTATTCGACAAAAGAAGCGTAATCCAGGTCATCGCCTGTTAACAAATCAACCGCAGTTTGGAACGCACCTTTGTCAGCATGACGAAACCTTCCGGTATCGGTTAAGAGGCCGGCTAAAAGCATCTTTCTGACGACAAGAGAACGAGATTGAGGAGAATGCTTGGTGAGATAAGAATCTACAATTTGAGTTGTAGCGCGAACATCCCATTGCAGAAGTAAGTCGTCTTCACCCAATTGCCAATCACAAGTAGCATGGTGATCAAGAACGCAAACGGGGACGCCAACTGGTAACGTGATTCCAACTTGACCAGGTGCAGCAGCATCGACAACAATAATTCCACCAAGGACCGGAGGCCAAACAGTTTGATGCTCTGATAATTTTCTGAATGGAGCTTGAAGTGACTCGACCATTCGCTTGGCAGTACGTCCTAAATGTAATCCACATGCCATTAAATTTGGATGAGCAGAAGAGAGAGCGACGGCAGAACCAATTGTATCCATGTCGCCATTCTTTCCAGTAACGATTGGAACGGCTCCTCTCAAACATGCATCAGTGAGCCAAGAATGAAATGACTCGATATCTGCAGAGTGCTCTGGAGAACTCATGCGTTTTCAGTCCCCGCAAGCATTTGTTTCAATTGATTATATGTTGATAACAGTTCAGCCTCACGGTCAGAAAAACGTTCAAGGTGTTCTTTCAAAGAGACAAGAGTATCTTCCAAATCCTTGAGTAATGCTGGGCGGTCATAAACTTCAACCATCACTCCACCCATCTGTTGATGCAATGCAAGATCTTCTGGTTGATTTTTTACCGATTCCACAGTTGTTTCTAATTCAAGCACTTGTGCTCGAAGATTGGCGAGTTGTTGACGTGCAGCTTGCACTTCTTTTACGACCACTTGGAGTTGTTCGATATTGTCCATACTCTCACCTGTTGTTCTCACTGGGTTTTGGTTGATGAACCCTCGGACCCATCAACAAGCAAAGAAAGAAGTGAATCGACGGCCATGAGCCCTCGCATTCGAGTATTCCACATCGCCCTCAAATCCTTCGATTTATCTTCATGGAGTTGAAATGAAAAACTCTTTTCATCGGATGACCAAAGAACTGATTCATCGGTCGTAAGAGCGTCAGCAAGAGCTTTCGTGTCAGCAAACGATTGTGACTGTACTGAAAGGGTAAGCGACCAAGAGGTTGCCATGTGAAACACTCCTCGGAGTGTATTCACTCTTCTTCAGTAATCTCGCCAGCAGCAAGAGCACGCTCATAGTCGAGCGCTGCTTGTTGTGCGATGAAGGCCATATCAGCAGTGGTAGCACCTTCGACTGAACGTCGAAGAATACGGCTGTTGGTATCGGATGCCCGAGTGAATGGTTCCCATGCGCCACCTGCAAAGGTGTGTCCGCACTTTCCGCATGCCCAGATTCCGACAGAGAGTCGGCCGACTTTGCGGTATTGACATACTGGGCAGGTGTACTTTGCTGTCTTCTTAGCGAGTGCAGCACCTGCGTTACGTCGGACGGATACACCGTACCGAGCTCCAAATCGTGCTGTTGCGCCTGCTTTCTGAGTTCGTTTTGCCAATCAGTTCCCCTCCTGGAGTGCTACGAGTTTTCGGAGTTCAGCACATCGCAGATGTGCCACACCAAATATCTCTGCAAATTCGGCCGGCGTGAACACACCTCTTAACCCCTTTTGTAGAGAATGAAGGTGGCCATCGTCTCCGAGAGTGATGTGGATACGTTCATCGCCACCAAGTTCTTCCTCTTCTGAAGGGTCGTAAACGTATCGTCCACCGACACGAGTGAATGATGCCATAATAGGGGCGCCCTTCACCTTTAGTGTGTAATCTTCGCCAACGTCAAAGCGTTCAGCAGGAACGATTGCAGTTCGCAAAGCAGCAATAGCTGCAAGGCCACATGCATCGAATATATTACCGCCATCTGAGAGAACGTGAATGTCAATCATGACACCCCAAACTTTCTCGCCGGGAACAATACACAAACTTTCCATGTCGATACAACCGGATTCACGAATTCCACGGTCAACGACTCGACCAAGTTCGATCGATTCTGGAGAAGGTGGTCCTGGCTCATACTTTCGGTGTGCTACCGGGCGCAATTCTGCACTGCACATAAGAGAACCTTCTGAAGGGCGGTCAGGCCAAGGTGTACGAAGTTCAAACTTGACACCAGCGTAAACGATTGTTTTACCCATCACGACTTTTGCAGAACCTTCTGCATTGTAGAGGCAATTGATTTCCAAATCGACTTCACGACCATCCCATTGTCCTCGACCGTCAAGGCGAGCATCGGATTCTGCGAGACGTGCGAGTTCTTGACGAAGTAATGTTGGAACGAGTTCGACCATCAGTTCTCACCTCCTTCGTATCGGCGCTTGAGTGCATCAACCATGATGACATGGATTTCTGCGGCTGCTTTGAAATTGTATTCCATGGCGAGGTTGAATTCGTCAGGAGAAAGGTCTCCATCCATTTGTAAGAAAGCGACTTCACCGGTGTTTGGTAGAATTCCAACAGGCAAATCTGCTTGGCCGTAATTGTCTTCTGCTTTGTCGAGGTCGAGAACGACGGTACCTTCGACTTTACCAGATGCAACACCTACAATGAGGTCACGCATTGGGATTCCAGCATCTGCAAGAGCAACTGCTGCAGCGGTAAGACCGACACAACGAGTTCCTGCTTCTGCGGCGAGAATTTCGATTTCAACTCGTATTTTAGAACGTGGATAACGTTCGACGAGAACAACCGATTCGAGTGCTTCGGCAGTAACTTTGGAAATTTCTCGAGAACGGCGGTTGAAACCGGGTCGGATTCGGTCGCTGGTTGAGAAAGGAGCCATGTTGTATCGCACGTCAATAACCGCTCGGTCTTGGCGTTGAATCTTACGAGGATGTGCTTCCATAGGGCCGTACACCGCTGCAACTGCAACGTTCAATCCATGCGTAACCATTGCTGAGCCATCTGCAACAGGGAGTATCCCAGCTTCGATAGTAACAGGTCGCATTTCGTCAATCTTGCGTCCGTCCAGTCGAAGACCGTCGTCGCGTAATAATTTTACATCACCGTATCCAGCCATTAAGCATCACCATTTTTTGGAGCATTGTTTTCAAGAGCAGATAATTCTGCTTCGAATGTTTTCTTGTGTCCAGAAGACTGAACTAAATCGATTGCTTGGCGAGCCCAAGCAATTCCTTCTGCGTCGCCATCGACCCAGACTCTACCGTTTTCACCAACGATGATACGACAGTCACAGGCTTCACGAAGCCGTTGAATGGTTGCGTTACCTTCTCCACGAAGGCGTTCGATGTGAGTAATTGGAATGGAGTGGACTGAACCCTGGTTAAGGCGTCGTAGGCCAACACCTTTCATGGTGAGGACAACATTGTGGCATTCATCAACTTCTTGAACACGTGCCAAAACGACATCGCCAATACCCATGTGCTGACGAGCAGCCCCGAATTCGACTTTCCACGGAGCCAATGACATTGGCAAAAGTCCTTGGAAAGGACCATTGACATTCATGAACCAAAGATTGTTACGGACTTCTGCCACTGTAGCGACGATTAAGTCGCCAGAACGAGGCATGTAAGCACTGTTGATTGGATCAACAGAGACCGTGTTGTTGAGTTCTTTTACCCACCCGAGACGGGTAGCAATGATTGTATCGTTTTGTGCGAGTGCACCACTTCCTGCGCGCATCCCAGAAGATGGCCCAATAGCCATACCTGGGGTCACGAGGCGCAGCTCGGCGCCGTTTTGACCGTTGGACATTTCTTTCTCTCCATCCGTGGCGAATCGCCATCCCATGATAAAACCGACCCCTTGCGCTTCTAAGTAAACGCACGGACATCAAGTTACAATTCTTTGCATTCAGTGTCAGATGATTGGTTCATGAGTTTACCAATAATAGTGTCTTTCATGCCTGCTGGAATTTCAATAATTCCCGCCCAAGAACCGTTTTCTAACCACTGTTCTTTCTCCAAATAGGGACGTAAGATACGTGATGCGGAACCATAGGCTGAACCCGGCACCCGTATCGCAAGTCGAATCGATTCAAAAGAGAGGGGAATCATTGGCTTTAACAATTCTAAGGCATCTTTCACTTGGTCGTCTAATCGCTTGAAAGGGTCGACGGAATATCTTGATTCATCGAGTGCCAATTCTATTCGAGTTTTTGGGTGCGGGCTCTTTGTTTTGGGATCGACAGCTTGTGTGTGAATCTCATGTACAATTTGCTGACGCATTTCTTCAACTCTCGCCTTGCGTTGTGAAGTCGTGAGTTGGATACTTCCTTTGTCGAGAATAGCTTTTGTAATCTCAAAAATATCTTGTGTTCCGAATGTTTTTTCGATCGCATCTGCAGTGGGGCGTTCCCCACCACGTATGTCATGAAACACTTCATCCATAGCCAGGAAATGATTGAGATCAACAGTTTCTGGTTTGGACTTAAAATCCTCAACCAAATTAGGGTCGACCAAAAGTTCGTAGCGTTTTCCACCTTTTTCCATCCGTGCAAGCACGGCATCATCTAAACTAACCATAGTATCCCTCAGTTGACGAGAAGAGCGACGGCATTTGAACGTGGTTATTCAAATTCATTCTTCAAGTGGCTTGAGACGGTCAATTTGCTTGTTGACTTCTGACCGGTCGAGAACACGATATCCATCTCCATCAACAACAGTGACTTCAACCGCTTCACGGTTGAGTTCAGTATCATTCGCACTACGTAGTGCTTCAAGTCCGAGTTTCATAGCTGCATTGAGCGTAAGACCTTCTTTCCAGTTTGATTCGAAGTATTCGATAACGGTGTTACGTCCGCTTCCAATAGCGCCAGCGTGGTAAGACTGGTAGGCGCCACTTGGGTCAGTTTCATACAGATGAATACCGTTAGCGTCAACCCCACCAATGAGGAGTGCAGTTCCAAATGGACGGGAACCACCGTATTGAGTGAATGATTGTTTGAAATCACAGAGTTTCTTGACAAGAACATCAACAGGTACACTTGCTGCATATGTGATACGGTTCACTTGAGCATCAACTCGAGCTCGAGCAACCAATTGGCGAGCATCTGCAACTAATCCTGAAGTAGCAATACCGATGTGATTATCAATTTTGAACATCTTTTCAATCGATTCTGGGATGATGAGGCGGCTGACAATACGCTTGTCACAGACCAATACGACACCTTCACGGAACTTCAATCCAGCAGTGGTTGTTCCACGCTTAACTGATTCTCTTGCGTATTCAACTTGGAACAATCGTCCGTCTGGGCTGAATGTAGTAATTCCATGGTCATATCCTCTTCCGCTTGGTTGCATATCTTCACTCTCGATGTCTCGTTCAATCGACGCTTTATGAGGATGAGGGTTCACACGAATGAATCCACGCTCAAAGGCCGTGACATGTTGCTGAATTCGCCACCCCATTTGAACCCTCACCAAAACCATCTCACCCCTAAACTCATCAAACAGGTCGGCGTGGGTTCAACATGCGTGTCGCAGTACTCTCTTCTGGAGGCAAAGATTCTGCCGCTGCATGGTGGTGGGCCATGTGCCGTGGATGGGATGTAACTCACCTTGTCACTGTCCGAATCACAGGTGGCGACTCTTGGATGTTTCAAGTTCCCGGAACACATTTGGTGGAGCACCAAGCCAAAATCGCAGGGATCGAGTGGGTCGAAGTTCATTCAGAAGGAGAACAAGAGGTTGAAATTACTGACCTTGAAACTGCATTATCTCGATTAGAGATTGATGGGGTCGTCAGTGGAGCATTACGTTCCGATTATCAGAAGAGTCGGATTGAACGAATGGCTGAACGCCTCAACATCAAAAGTTGGACGCCACTGTGGCATCAAAAAAGTGAATCGCATATGCACGGTCTTATTGAAAATGGATTCGAGGTCTTCATCACCGGAGTGAGTTGTGAAGGTTTAGGAAAGGAATGGATTGGTCGAACTCTTAATATCGCTTGGTTGACAGAACTTGAAGAACTTGCTCTACGATATCGATTCAATGTTGATGGCGAAGGTGGAGAATACGAAACCCTTGTCACGGGCGGTCCTCATCTACCAGGAAGGCTCGAACTAACTGGCTCCGTCGATTGGGATGGAGTTCGTGGAACCTTTGAAATTGAACATGTTCACTCGATTGCTTGACGGGCAAGGGCAACACATTCATCGACAATTTCACCGGACACTCCGATGTGATTTGAAGGCTCAAACATGGCTTCCAATTGTTCAGCAGAGAAGGCTGCTGCTATCGCTGGAGTGCGACTGCATACATCGATTAACTCAATGTTTTTATCTACTGCTTCAAATGATGCAGCACGAAGAATTTCATGAGCCTCATCTCGAGGGATGCCATGGTCCACAAGGTCAATCATGACTTTTTCGGCCATAACGAGTCCCTTCTGTGAGTGAATATTGGCAAGACAACGGTCTGCATCAACCCACATGTTTTTCAAAACATCTCGTGTTTTTGCGAGAACATCTTCACACAGAGCAGAACCATGGGAAAGCGTAAATCGCTCGCTGCTCGAATTAGCTAAATCTCGTTCGTGCCAAAGCAAGGCATTCTCGTAAGTAGGGATAATCATTGCACGAACAATACGAGCAAGACCGCAGGCGTTTTCCGATTTAATTGGGTTCTTTTTGTGAGCCATTGTTGAAGAGCCTACTTGCTTTTCAACATCAAACCCTTCACCAGCCTCTCGAATTTCAGAACGCTGAAGGTTACGAACTTCTTGTAGAATCTTTTCGCAGGATGTTGCCACATTCGAAAGCCATGAGACGTATTCAATATAGCGATCTCGACCTACAACTTGAGTTGTTGCCAATGGGACTCCAAGGCCTAAGTGGGTCAAAATTAATCGTTGCAATTCACGGGCATTTTCGCCTTGTGCGGCACCTGTGCCAACTGCCCCGAGGAATTTACCGACTGAAATACGTGGAGATGCTTCATCCAAACGAATCAATTGGCGACGAAGTTCATCAAGCCAAACAGCCGCTTTTAATCCAAAGGTAATCGGTACAGCTGCTTGACCATGAGTTCGGCCTAACATGACCGTATCACGTTCACGCTCAGCAACGTCTGCACAAACTCCAATCAGCAAACAAAGTTGTTCTCTCAGGAGAACAATACTGTCTCGTAGTTGTATTGCAACTGCGGTGTCAACGATATCGTTTGAAGTTGCGCCAAGATGGATGCACCATCCTGCATCGCCCGCAGCCTCAGCCATTGCTTTGGTTAATGCCATGATGTCGTGTCGTGTTTCAGCCTCAATTTCAGAAACACGTTCTTTGGTAACTGAATCTGGATTTGCAATTGCTGCAACGATGTTGTAATCTTCTTCAGTGACTCGACCAAGTTGCATGTGAGCCCAAATCAGGGCACGTTCAACCTCAAGTTGGCGCTCATGGCGTCCAACTTCGGACCATATACGTTTGAAATCTTGGCAGCCATATCGGTAATCTAGTGGGCAGAAGGCCATACTTGTTTCCAAACGCCACGCTACATCAACATTGCCTTTGAAATCCATGCACCTTCATGCACGCTTAAAGGACCTTTGTCGGGGCACTAGGCTTCATCAATGGCAACAGGACTCATGACTGAACGGATAAGGATGATGGCGAGAGCCGTTGAAAGTAAGAAGGCGACACCGACGTAGATTGAAATATTGTACCACATCATCGCTAAGCCGAGTAAGGACATGTACGATACAATTTGACAAATGGCTGAAGCCATTCTCAATTTAGTCATTCGTTCTTCACTCAATTCACCTTTATGTTCGAGTAAAAAAGTGTAAATCAAGAAATAAATCCCTTGAAATGGAATCGTTGCAGCAATAATGGCCAAGGCTAATTCACGAATGAACTTGGGATCCCTCTCCTGTTCTATGCCGTGGAAGAGCATGAAAGCAGTATTGGTACCAAGAAGAGCTGCCATGATGGTCCAACGCTTATCTTGTGAAGATGTGCGGCTTTCAACATTGACAGAATCCTCACTCATGAGCCCAACGCTATTCGCAAAGGGTTTGATGTTTCCCGTAAAAAAAGGTAAACATACTGCAATTTAAGCAATGAATTTCAACAGCCAATGTGTTCAGAGTATACCGGAAAGGAGTTTGATCATTGCACCTGTGACCGTTGCAACAGCAAGCAATGCAAAAAGCATTGCAAGTGGTCCGTATTGATTGGTATCTTCAAAGAGTGTGGCTCGAATACCATCACGCTTGATGGCATGAGAAAAAGAGTCTGCTTCTGAGTAGTCTGACAAAGGTCGGCGAGGTATGCGTTCACCTTTCCGGACAATCAAGTCGTCGCTCATACCAATGGGTTGTGCAGGTAGGGCATGAAGGTTCCTCAAGAAATCGAATTAAGGGTAAGTATCAATGGCAAGTTCCACTCACCCCACTTTATGGGCAGGGCACTCTTTGAAGTTGCAGGTGAAAATATCCACCTTGCTGTCGAAGGAAGTATCGGAGGAACAACGCTTGGTTTGCATATTGCCACAGACGTCATCGAACGTGGAGGTCGTGTCTTGTGGGCATCACCTTTTATGCCCGATAATATTCGATTTGGACAAATGTTTTCTCATATCTCACTTGGTCATTCATCACGATACCATGCCATGAATCTGGTAGGGGATTTTGATCAAGCAATGGAAATTTTAATCGATACATCCAATTCTCTACCCAGTGTTCAACTAATCGTATTGGATGACTGGTGTGATACTTCAGGGAAAATTCCAGCCAAGAAAATTGCGGCTGTTCAGCGACTTGCTGAAACAATTAACGATGACATATGCCTCCTTTTGACAAGTAAAGGAAGCATCGATGCGAGTGGAAGTTCTGACAGTGCAATCGTTGCACGTGGAGAAAAAGCAATGCGTACAGCTGGGTTCGAAATTTGGAGATTAGAACGTCCGAAAGATGGACCTCACAGAACCCTTGTACGTTCAGATGAAACTATGGATTTAAAACTCGAAGAAACTGGTTTCTTTCACTGAAGTTCTTCGTCGTCATCTTCACCGAGTAATTCAGCCATTTCTTCTAAGGCATCTTCATCGGGATCATCAAATTGACTTGGATTTTTAGCACCACCACCAAGAATATCTTCTCCAGCGACTTTCGGTGCCAACTCATCAAGCATTGTTTGGCGGTTTTCTCCTGCACGCTTGGCGATGAACCAAGCCATAGCAAAAAACAGGACAGCACTCAGGATATATGCGATATTTTTGGTCAATTCTTCACTAGCCATACCACGGTCACTCCAATCTGCATCTTATTGATTTCCCATAAATGAAGAAGAATCCGTCGAATCTTCCCACTCCAATGGTCGAGCAAGATGCCTTCGTGCATCAACAGGAGGTTGAACCCAAGATTCCGCAGGTGGTATTCGGGCTACTGAATCCCAAGCATCATCGGTACGCTGCTTGCATTTCGGACAACGGCACCCTTGACCTTTGCCCATCGATTTCATTCGAACAGAGCATTCACCACACATTGGACGGTGTTGAGTTGGATGTGCGGATACGACTCGTAGTTTTTCAAGATGTAAAACACCAAATTCGGGAGATAAACCGTAGCCTTCAATCACATCACCTGGCTGAAGCCATTGAGCCAGTTTTTTCACCGAACCTGATTCAGCAAAAGCGAGCCATTTACCACTTTCAGTTGTGATCACGCAATTACCCCTACTCAATATTTCAACATGCGCAACGGTCGCTTTTTGGGAGTGTGAGAGATGGTCATCAGTAGCTTGATTTGTTACAAATACCCTCATGCCAACCGTTGATTCGGTTGATTCGGCGGCCAATAATTTGCTTCCTGCCTCCAATGCTGAAGTTGAATCTCGGGCGCGAACTCCAAAGAGAACTGGGCAAGGACCACGTGGTGCGACAAGTCCTGTCCCTTTGCGAGGGTCTCTTGAAAGAAAGGTCGAAGGCATTGAATCTACAAGAGTAAGCGCTTGCTCACAAACAGCACGTTCCAGTTGCCCGTGACGATTTATTTCCCTCCACGCTATTGCTTCCCAAGTGCACCGCTTTTGTCTCCAAGCAATGGCTGCAGTTGCACCGATACGACCTTGGCCACCCCAAGAACGGTCCGCAGTAGGAACTTGAGTCAAATCGACTTCAGATTGTACTGCCAAAGTATAGAATTCTTCAGCAGGTTGTTGTGAGGAAAACCAAACCATGCCGGGGTCAGCGGGATATTGTTCTCTATCGTCATGTTGCGATGGAGAAATCTTTCCTTTGGTTGGCAGCAAATGGTCATTCCAAAACCCCTCAAGGTACTGAATAAATTCGACTTCATCCTCAACAAGTAATTCGACTGCCACAGCGGCATTACCTCGTGTTCGATGCTGGGCAAATGGCCATAATCGGACCAAACGAGGTGAGACAACAGTTACTGAGGTAGGTAAACTTTCGAGCAGAAGATGAAAAGAATAGGTAGTGCAACCTTCCATCAGGCTGTCCGTATCGTCTAAACCGAGCCAACCCATATCGTCACCTCACCGGATGAAAGTCATCACCTTTATTCTTGGAATCAAGTATTCTTTCGACGATAGGAAAGATCCCCGATGCGTCATGAACTTGGAATAATCGTAGACCTTGAGCCCAACCTGCCCCCATATCACTTCCACGGTCACCGACCATGCAATCAAAGGAATTAGATGAACTCGGTTTTTGACCCCACCAATCAACTTGGCCGTCTACCAAATCTAATTCACCAATTGATTCCCCTTCTTCACAAGAGAAGTCATTTCGGAGAACTCGTTCACCAAACCGCAACATTCCAGGCTTTGGCTTTCTGCACATGCAACGGTCTCGATGTCGATGCGGACAAGCAAGAATCATATCGAAATGGGCATCAGCATCTTGTTCAAGGAATACCTGACGCATGTGATTATGAATCTCATGTAATTGGTGTTCATCCCATAACCCACGTAGAATTGGGGATTGATTTGTCACTACACAGATACGGTACCCAGCACGACGAAGCATGCCTACAGCTTTTGGGGCATCTGTAAGTTGGACAAATTCCAGAGGAGTATTGATGTATTCCGGACTTCCAATATTGAGAACACCGTCCCGATCAAGAAAAGCGATGCCTCCGTGTTGCGGAGATGAATCCGGTAATGGCGCGGGAGTATACTGGACAACACACCCTCGCATGGCCAAGCCACACGGTCGAAGGTGAAGTGATTTTGGTCGAAAGAACACGAGTGTTGAAATGGAATCATCATGTGGAATGGACCATGCTGTTCAGTTCGGAGGTGGCCTCGCTTATCGGTGCTATCGGCTTACTTTCACTTGCAGTATCATGGCATCGGCGTAAGAAAGGCGAAATTCGTTTGGCGCAATTTGGCTGGATACTGGTCGGTTTGACGTTCTTCAATGATGCTTCAAAATACCTCGCACATGATGACCCTGTATTGACGGTCTTCTCGATTGCAGCATTACCTATGGCTGTTGGAATGGCTTTCTGGGAACAACGTGTGGGTGATGAAAAAACATCAAGTTCTTTGATTTGGGCACGAGGTGCAGTTGCCTATGCAGGAGGCCCCTACTTACTCATCGCTCATGTACCATGGCTCAATGTCCTGGCCATTTGGTTTGTAGCAAGCCAAGCCGCATTCTTCCTCCGTTTTTCTGGAAATGGAGATGTTGTACTTGGAGAGACGACCGTCAATACCATCGACGGAGAAGTCGCATGGAGTGCATGGGATGGAAATCGATGGTTCATGGGAGACTTTGTCGGAGAATATCCATTCCAAACTGAACTCCTCCTCAGTGATGGGACTGCGATCGGAATAAATTTTGTTTTGGCCTGTACCGCCCTTCAATCAATGGTCATCTTCATTGGAGCCATCGCAGTTCTGGACATCGATTGGAAACGTCGATGCCGTGCACTTATACTCACCATACCGGTGATTCATATCTTGAATCTCTTCCGTAATGCAGGACTCATTTGGATGCACATGACATACGTCAATTGGTCATACCTTAGCATGTCGGTGTTTGAGTTTGGTCACGCCTATGCAGCCCGAGTCGTGTCCTTAGCTGCGATGTTTTTGATGGCACTGATTATGTTTGACATCCTTCCAGAATTACACCGGCATATTGTCCGGCTCTTACGACCGTTTGGACTGTTGCAAGTGAAAACCAAGAATAAAACTTGAACTCACTGTTGGTTCCAAGACTGAGTTGCATCAGTTCGAGTCCATTTCATCCCACTACCGGCTGGGTATTCTATGACTTCTTGGCCGCTGGAATCAATCATCCCCATCAATGCAGATGGTGGTGCTTGATGAGTTGGTGAATCAAACAAGTCACTGACCTCATCAAAGAGAGTTGATGCTACGGGAGCTGTGCTGTATTCTTCAAATGGATTTGCCTGTTCTGGAATCGATTGGTTCGTAGGCATGATGTCGAGTGGTGGAAGAGTTTTATCGTCTTGTTCCATCATTCGCTCATCGAAGCCAGATGGAGCGTCCGAAGAAACCCAATCTTTGGAAGATTCACTTCCACCACCGCTGCGAAGGAAGAAGACAAGGACACCTATCAGCATGACAAAGAGGATGCCACCACCTGAATAGATGACGTCGTTGGCCACACTCGGTGCAAGGTCTGCATTATCGCCGACTCCATCTCCATCGGTATCTTTCGTTTCATCGGGGTCATCTGGGAAAGCATCTTCATCATCTGGAACGCCGTCTTTATCACCATCGAAAGCATCGAAAGTCGTTTCACAAATCAATGCTGCAAGTTCAATTTCATCATTATTATATTGGCCATCTGTATTGGTGTCCATCGTTATGAATTGATAGGTATTTGTGAATGATTGTGAGGAAAAGAGTTCAAGAGAGACGCTGTTTGAATTTGACAATTGCATCGCCGTTGACCAAAGTTCGTTACTGCAAGAGCATGATTCTTGTGCTATTTCCCTATACTCTAATTCACCATCATCATTCAAATCAAGTTCAGTGAACGCAACATCATCAACTTCAGCCTCTTCAAATTCCCTGAGTGAAACGACACCGTCTTTATCGAGGTCAGTACTGATCAACATTTCTTTTGCTAATTCTTCACATGTCATGACAACAACTGGTTCTGTTGGATCAATAGGATCAATCGGTGGCAAATCTGA
>CAJJCQ010000028.1 GCA_905182725.1 uncultured Candidatus Poseidoniales archaeon | reverse complement strand
GCAGGTAAAGCCGCAGCAGCAAATGCAGCACGAGCAGGTCTCACTTCGATCTCTTCTACCCAAGCACCATAGATTTCATTCATTGCAGCAAAGTCATTGATGTCTGCTAACAAGACTTGGGCGAAGCATAAATTGTGTTTCGACAATTGAGATGTTGCCAAGAGTGCATCGATTTTATCCAATGCGCCTTGGGTTTGAGCTTGTACATCGTCGCCTGCTTCAACAGCAATTTGGCCGGATAACCAGATCATTCCGTTGGCTTTGACACCTGCTGAATACGGTCCATACTTGCTGGCGCCTGGTAATTCGATGCTTTCTTTCTCCATGATGATGCCTTGAGGTTCGCCATCTTAACTTCTCGCAACAAAGCGATGCATTGAGAATGAGTTGGTGACAGGCAAGGCCATGCGCACCTGTTGGGTTTTCGACCATCCCGCGCATGTTCGCTTACTTGCTCCATTTTTACAAGCAGGTCAAAATGACGATGTGATCATTGCCACACAACGAAAGGAAGTTGAGAATCTTCTCAAAGAGGGTGATGGACATCTTCCACGCCGCCAAACGCATTGGGTTGAACGGCCAGTTGGTGACCATCGGAGGAAAAAAGCACTGGGACGATGGCGTTCGAGCCATCGGTTCTTACGTCAATGTAATCAACAGGGAAACCCGATTGAACGGATTATTTCCATCGGTGCTCCTTTGGAACTGATGGCTTGGCGCTCCCCCTTTCTTCGCCGCCGTCTTCCCTCCATTGTTGAACGGTGGTATATTTCCGATACTGAAGTCAATCACCTCGCACACAGGCTGGCTCGAAAAGCAGTGACGGATGTTGTTCTTCCAACGCATTGGCGCAGTGACCTTGATGGTGGTTTCTTAGAACAACTCAATGGAACTCGAGTTCACCGTTTGGATGGTTTACACGGCCACGTGCATTTGCGTCCGAGTCTTCGGCCAACAGTGGTGAGTGACCCACCTCGCGTTCTTGTTCGTCGCTTGGTGGGCGGTGGAATCCATGACGATGATGAATTGATTGAGATTCCAGATGAGGTCTTTGATGGATTATCGACTACTTTGGCCGATGAAGATGCATACAGTGGTGATGCATGGGCGCTTGACCGAGAACTTGCAGCCCATGACTGTGTCATTACGCAATCAGTAACACTGGCCAGTGAAGCGGCTTTACTTGGAACGCCAACCCTTCTCATCAGTAAGGCTGAACGAGGTTTTCTTGACCGTTTAGAATCTGCTGGGTATCCATTGTTTCGATGGAAATCAATGTGTGAAGGTGATGAATGGAAGGACTTGCAAGCTCAATTTCTAACAGGTATACATTTGACAGAGATACTTGAACCTGAACCTTGGCCAAATTCTCGCAACGATTTAACAACCCTTTTGGGAATGGAACTCATTGATTGAGCCACTTTTGCAAAATTGTGAAGTGGTCTCCAGCGAATTCAACTTCGCCTGAAAGGAGTGTAGTTATTGGCCAGAAACGGGCATCTGCAGCATCGTCTCCAGCAACAGGTTGCTGCTCTTCACTGACTTCAACTTCGTAGACGATACTGACAATATGTTTACGAGGGTCTCGTTTCGGGTCGCCCATAACCATCACGAGTTTTGGGTCTGCTCCATCTAATCCAGTTTCCTCTTTCAATTCACGAACTGCAGCATGCATTGGATCTTCACCTTGGTCAACAAAGCCACCAGGGAACGCCCATGACCCAGCCATAGGAGGGAATTTACGTTGAATTAACAAGACCTCATCACCTCGGCGAACCAGAGAATCAGCAGCGAGTGCAGGGTTGAGCCAACCGTTGCATTCATCACAAACAGTCATCTGCTCACTCTCCGAAACGTCGCCGACGTTCTTGGAATGTTCGAATTGCTTTGAGTAAATCTTTCTTTTGGAACGAAGGCCAAAATACATCTGAAAAATAGAGTTCTGAATAGGCCATCTGCCATAATAAAAAGTTTGAAATCCGTTCTTCCCCACTTGTTCGAATCACCAAATCCGGGTCAGGCATTTCACCGGTATACAAGCGCTTAGAGACGGCCTTTTCATTGATTTCTTCAAGTTTTAAATCGCCAGCAGCATGTTCTTCTGCAATTGAACGAATGGCATCGACCATCTCTTCTCGGCTTCCATAAGCAAGACATACTGTGAAGACAAATTGGTCGTAATCGGCCGTTCGTTGTTCAGCATAATCGATGGCATCGTTGACGTGTTTTGGAAGCAATTCCCTTTGGCCAATGATTTGCACCTTGACCTTATTATCATGAATCCTTTTGTCATCAGCAATATCCCGTAAACCTTCATCATACAACTTGAACAGCGTCGCAAGTTCCTTCTTTGGCCGGTTGAGGTTCTCAGTTGACAGCGCATAGACCGTTAACCATGGGATGCCAATTTCAAGAGTCCAATCCAGTACTCGCTCGAGTTTTTCCTTTCCAATTCGATGACCGATGCCGGTTGCAATGTTGCTCTTCCAAGCAAATCGCCGATTCCCATCCATGATAATGGCAAGATGCCGAACTTTGATGGTGTGTTCTTTGACTTCTCGAAGGAGTTTAGCCTCGACTGCTTGGCCAAGTACATCACCCATCCGTTCCGAGATACCCATCGATTCCGCCTCTATACTGGCGTGACCAGCATGATGTATGATGTCATCCCTCTTCTTTACTCCAATCTGAGGGCGAGGCTTGAGAACCTCGGCTCCCTCGGATTACCATGGACGAACCTGCATGGTGGCCAACAGGCATTGCACTTTCGTCGCTTGAATTGGCACAAAAAGATGGCCTTCTTCGCACATCATACGGCCGAACCGTTCTTTGGGATTTTGAAATATTCCTTACCGCAGAGGGTTGGAATACAACTCCGGAAGAAGGAAACCGTTGGGGTGAATGGGAAACGAAAGTTGAAACAATTGAATTGCTTTCCTCCTCTTCTCGTGGTCTTGTTCTCTTGTTGAATCAGGAACTGATTGCAACCATTCAACCTGCTCACATAGGTGATGATGTGTCCCGTTTGGCGCGTTATGAACCTTGGCAAGAAGCGTTGAAAGACCACAATCTGTTGCTCCCAATAGGTGGTTGGGCGGTTGATGGAAATGACCGAATCCTACTCTATCCGTTACATTCTACTCTTGCTTTTGATGGTAAAGAATCAACGGTATTGGAACTGGTCAAGCATCTTGGTGCGATTCATACTTCACTTGAGATGTTCACGACGCCAAACACCGAACGTCGATGGAACGACCGTTTGAAAGCGGTCGAAGATCAACTGAAAACCAATACCATGTGGCGGGCACCTCATGCACCCTCTACGTTCGGATTGCCTCGGATTCACCTCTCCTTGGATTCGGTTGTTGAAGTCGATGGAAAGCAGATGTTTTTGCCACTTTGCCGCTCATTGAGTGAACATCTCCTGTGTGAATCCGACCGTCTTCCTTCACTTGCTTCACTGATGATGTTGGAACATCAATGGGCTCGTAAAGACGGCTTAAGCGAACAGCAACGCCAGAACATGCTGGAGACTTGGAGCCGTTCTGTTCCATCGTCATGGTCCAGTCGTAGCGCTCTTTCGACCGTTCGTGGCGGGGCCTGGGTATGGCGCTACCATGCAACGGTTCTCGAACTGGCTCAAGCCAAGGCTTTCGCAGATGAAACAACCGTCAAAGCCTGTGAACAATGGCTGAGAGAAGTCTCTCGTCTTCAGGCGTATTTGGGAACTCTCCGGATGTGGAAGTCAGGACAATGGGTTGGAATAACTGGGCTCATCGTTTCCTTCTTTGCATGGAAACTTGAGACACTCACGCCCAATCAAAGCTTCATCGTGGCTTTCCTAAGTTTTGGCCTTGGCTTGGCTACCAATTTCATCTATCGAGCCAAAGACCCCAAACCGTACTGATCAGGAATTTTGCATCATTCGAGCATCGAAGAATTTCAACTTCTTTTCCTTCGCTAATTGCATAACACCGAGAAGGAATTTTTCTTTCTCTTCTCGCTCTGTTGAACCGCCTGCAACGTCCCAATACAAATTGAGAGAGACGTCAAGAGATTGAGCAGAAAGAGCACTGACTTGGCACCATGAACTCTCATGCTTCAAGGTGATTGGAGAGGCTTTGATGTGTTCAATGACCCCATCACAGAAGGATGCAACATCATCAGGATTTGAGTTGAGATCAAGGTGGAGCAAAGATTTCCAACGTCGCCATCGGCGCTTTCCAAAGTTCTCAATTGGCGTATTGACCAAGTTTGCATTTGGAACGGTTACCACGGTATCCATGGCAGTTCGAATGTGGGTCGTACGTAGACTGATTTCCATGACTTCACCTTCGACCGAATCAATGATGATCCAATCGCCGACCTTGAAGGGCCGGTCAAGCAAGACCGTTGTTGCTCCAAAGAGATTGGAAATGGTGTCCTTGGCTGCCAAGGCCAATGCTAAACCTGAGATTCCTAATCCAGCGATGAGGGAGGTCAAATTGAATCCTAATGCATCGGCAATAAATACTGAACCGATGGCGATGATGAGGAAGCGAAGTAAACTTTCGACCGCTGAAATGAGCGTGAGTTCAGAACCGTCAAGTTCCCCATCTTTGTCGAAGAGCTGGACGACATCTTTGACAATGGAAACCAACCGAAAGGCCCACAAAACCAACGAGAGAGCCAAGATGAATTGAAGCACGTTTGGTAGCAACTCTTCAATCATTCCAGGCAGAATGAAATCGTTCTGCCCGTCTTCGTGAAG
Source organism: uncultured Candidatus Poseidoniales archaeon (assembly GCA_905182725.1). Taxonomy (GTDB): domain Archaea; phylum Thermoplasmatota; class Poseidoniia; order Poseidoniales; family Poseidoniaceae; genus MGIIa-L1. The sequence continues at coordinate 210 of CAJJCQ010000028.1, read as the reverse complement.
TTTGATGAGTGTATTCAGAACATACATCGAAACTCCAGCACCTGCAGCGTTGCCAAGGGCCTTATCAGAATCTTTGACCGCTTTCGATTGAATGGAATCCGATTGAATTATTTTCGATAAGAGTTTTGGAGCCACCCACATGGTGATAAATCGAATGATGATTGCCAGCATAAGCACGCCAGCCAAGAGGGCCACTGTGAGGTTATTGAG
>CAJJCQ010000027.1 GCA_905182725.1 uncultured Candidatus Poseidoniales archaeon | reverse complement strand
ACGGAGCGACTTGGGAAAACACTCGTGATTTTACTCAAGCCCCATTCACCAGCGACCCTTATGGATGGGTAGACCCAGTAACCGACCGAATATTCAATATCCACATGATGGGGCTTGCAACAACATGGATTGGCTGGTCAGACGATGATGGTGAGTCTTGGCTGGGTAATCCGTATGACAGTGGACCAATACCGCTTAATGACCACATAAAATTGGCTTCTGGCCCATGGACTGATGCGGGGTACGGTGGTCTTGGTCAATTGAGCCCACTCTACTCAGAAGCAGTCTATTTTTGTTACAATAAATTAGCAGGTATCTTTTGCTATACCAGTTATGATGGAGGAGCAACCTTTCCAACCGGTGGTCAAATCTATGGCTTAGCAACGAGCGATGGCGGCTTACATGGAGCAATTACCACCGCTCCAGATGGTACTGTGTATGTGACTCCAAGAGTTGAGATACCAGCAGTAATTATCTCCAAGGATAACGGATTGAATTGGGATACTCGAGAGATGGGCCAAGATGTTACAACTCCAAACCCTCGTAAAAATTCCGAAGTTGCAACCGATAGCGAATCCAATGCATATCACGTATGGACAGGTGCCGACCAAGGCATCTATATGTCGAGAAGCATCGATTCAGGGGATTCTTGGGATTCGGAGAGTATTCGGATTAGTCCTGTTGAAGTGATTTCCACTACATTTCCTCAAACTGATGCAGGAGATCCGGGGAGAATCGCAATAACCTATCTTGGAAGTGAGAATGGTTCACTGATTGGAACAACAGATATTGATGGTAATAATTGGACTGGCAATGGACACTATGCACCAAATGGAGTACACTACCACCTTTATGTCACCTACAGTCTAAACGCACTCGATGAGAACCCTGTGTTCCATACCCGGAGAATTTCTGACGACCCTGTGCAAGTTGGCGCTATGTGTTTGAACAGTGGCGATTGTCGAGATGACCAAGGAGGTTCTAATCGGAACTTATTAGATTTTAACGACCTTCACATTGACACAGAGGGACGTGTTTACATTGCCTTTGCGGATGGATGTATCGATGCTTGTGCATCAAGCAGTGATCCTCAACCTGCAGATTCCAGAACTGGCCGTGGTTCAGTCTACTTCATGGGTAACGGACCAAGTCTGTATGTCGAAAAGGGTGAGTTGGTTTCTCCAGTCACCTCATCGACTGAAATGTTGAAAGTATCGGCACTCCCGCAAATTTGTGAAGCAGAGCAATGCCGTGATGAAGACCAAGAAATCCTCCTCATCGAATCTTAATACAGAGTATTTCAAGTCAACGACTAAGAACTCTACAACAAAGGCAAGTTCATGTTCAACCAATTGAACTTGAAGAAGCCTGCTCAGTGGCACCTCGCATTATCCCACGAAGGGTCGAATCTCAATGAACGAGCAATTACAGTTGTTTTCTTCACAGGATTAACCGCATTGTGTGCACAAGTTGCCTTTACCATGCCCTGGTCTCCTGTTCCTTACACATTGCAAACCTTTGCAGTTTTAGCAACAGGTGTCTATCTTCGACGTAACGATGCTTTTGCCTCTGGATGTCTCTACTTGATTGTCGGTGCTTTGGGAGCACCTGTTTTCGCCGAAGGTGGAGACATGCTCTTCTCTGGCAGCACCCTTATCGCTTCAGGAGGATACCTTCTCGCCTTCCCTTTTGCTTCTGCAATTATCGCTGAAGGACTTGACCGTTCACGAAAGAAGGGTGTGTCTGATTTGAAAGCACAACTTCTCTGTTGGGCATACGCAATGATCCCCGTGTATCTTCTTGGAACCGCTTGGCTTGCCCATTCTTACAGTGTTGACTTTGCTCAAGCATTCGAATGGGGGGTTGAACCATTTTTGCTTTGGGACCTCGCTAAGATTGTCGTCATGGCCTTGGTCACTACGAAGTTATGGTCGTATTCACCTTTTGACGAGTTGGAACTTTTAGATGAACTTGATGAGGATGATTCTGACGATCGCCCACTAACTCAAATCGTTTGAGGAACTCGACAAAATTCTCTTTGAAAAGAGATTTCTTTCCTTTTTGAACATCAGTTCAAACCGTTTCATTCATGGATGGGGCGCGCCCGTCTCAATTCATGGGCAGCGTTGGCGACCTCTATCACCACTTCTTAGAAGCCGTAGACCAAGCGGCTATTTCCAGTGCTGCATGGCGCGGTCTTGGTGAAAAAGATAAGGCTGATGAAGCTGCAGTCGAAGCCATGCGCCGAACCTTCGATAACGTGCCTTTTGATGGCCGTGTTGCCATTGGTGAAGGTGAGCGCGATGAAGCACCTATGCTCTACATCGGTGAAGAGATTGGTAGCATGGTTGGCGTCGTCGGTGCTCCACAAATTGATATTGCAGTTGACCCACTTGAATGCACCAATAACTGTGCATCGAACTCTCCAAACTCAATTGCAGTTCTTGCAGCTGCACCCCGTGGAACGCTCTTGCATGCTCCAGATTGTTACATGGATAAAATCGCAGGCGGCCCAGAATTGGTTGGTCATATCAGCCTTGATGGTGATGTTGCCTACAATCTTGAACAAACTGCAGCGGCTCTGGACAAAGCAATTTCAGAAGTCCGGGTTGTTGCTCTTGATCGAGAACGCCATACTCAACTGTTCAAAGAGATCCGAGCCAGTGGTGCTCAACTCGAACTCATGGGAGATGGTGACGTTTC